>NZ_JBNDHX010000057.1:0-24307 GCF_056755275.1 Leifsonia sp. HAY1-4F | reverse complement strand
GTCGAACTGCTTGTCGCTCAGACCGCGGAAGTCGCGGATGCGCGGAAGCGCGAGGGACAGCAGACGGTCCAGGAACTCCCACATCCGGTCGCCGCGCAGCGTGACGTGCGCGCCGATCGGCTGACCCTCGCGCAGCTTGAACTGCGCAATGGACTTGCGGGCCTTGTTGATCTGCGGCTTCTGGCCGGTGATCAGGGTGAGGTCGTTGACCGCACCGTCGATCACCTTGCCGTCGCGGGCCGCCTCGCCGACACCCATGTTGACCACGATCTTCACGAGACCGGGCACCTGGTGCACGTTCGTGAAGCCGAAGTCGCTCAGGAGCTGCTGCGAGATCTCGTTCTTGTACTTCTGCTTGAGGCGCGGCTGGCCCGTCTTGACAGACGCAGCGCCGGTAGCGGTTGCAGTGTCACTCATTACAGGTCCTTACCAGACTTCTTGGCGTAACGAACGCGGACCGTCTTGCTGACGCCGTCCTTCGTCACTGTCTCGTTGCGGAAACCGACGCGGGTCGGCTTCTTGCTCTCGGGGTCGACCAGCGCCACGTTGGAGACGTGGATCGGGGCCTCGTGGGTCTCGATCCCGCCGGTCTTCGTGCCACGTTGCGTCTGACCGACGCGCACGTGCTTGGTCACGAAGTTGACGCCCTCGACGATGACGCGGTTCTGCTCGACGAGAACCTCGATGACGCGACCCTGCTTGCCACGGTCACCACCGCGGGCCTGCGAGCGGCCCGAGATGACCTGGACCAGGTCGCCCTTCTTGATGTTCGCCATGGCTTACAGCACCTCCGGTGCGAGCGAGATGATCTTCATGAACTTCTTGTCGCGGAGCTCGCGGCCGACCGGTCCGAAGATGCGCGTGCCGCGGGGGTCACCGTCGTTCTTCAGGATGACAGCGGCGTTCTCGTCGAACTTGATGTAGGAGCCGTCCGGGCGGCGGGTGTTCTTGCGGACCCGCACGACGACCGCCTTGACGACGTCGCCCTTCTTGACGTTCCCACCCGGGATCGCGTCCTTGACCGTGGCGACGATGACATCGCCGAGGCCCGCGTAGCGGCGGCTGGAGCCACCGAGCACACGGATCGCGAGGAGCTCCTTGGCGCCGGTGTTGTCGGCGACCTTGAGTCGGGATTCCTGCTGAATCACTTGGCCTTCTCCAGAATCTCAACCAGGCGCCAGCGCTTGCTGGCGCTCAGCGGACGGGTCTCGTTGATGAGAACGAGGTCACCGATGCCGGCGATGTTGTTCTCGTCGTGCGCCTTCACCTTGGAGGTGCGGCGGATGACCTTGCCGTACAGGGGGTGCTTCACGCGGTCCTCGACCTCGACGACGATGGTCTTGTCCATCTTGTCGCTGACGACGTATCCGCGGCGGGCCTTGCGGTACCCGCGGACGATGGCCTCGTCGGCCGTCGACTCCGCGGCCGCGGCCTTGGTGGTCTCAGCCATTACTTGGCCTCCGCATTCTCTTCATTGGACGCTGCCGTGGTGTCGGCCTCGGCCTCGGTCGCCTCGGGGGCGGCCTTCTTGGCACGGGACTTCGCTGCGGTCTTCTTCTCGGCCTTCGCCGGGGTGGCCTCGGCGGGGACCGGGGTCGGCCGGATCCCGAGCTCACGCTCACGGATCACGGTGTAGATGCGAGCGATGTCGCGCTTCACGGCGCGCAGGCGGCCGTGGCTCTCGAGCTGGCCGGTGGCCGACTGGAAGCGCAGGTTGAACAGCTCTTCCTTGGCCTTCTTCAGCTCGTCGACGAGTCGCTCGTCTTCGAAAGTGTCGAGCTCGCTCGAGGCAAGCTCCTTGGATCCGATCGCCATTACGCGTCGCCCTCCTCGCGCTTGATGATGCGTGCCTTGAGGGGCAGCTTGTGAATTGCACGGGTCATGGCCTCGCGAGCGAGCTGCTCGGAGACTCCGGAGACCTCGAAGAGGACGCGACCCGGCTTGACGTTGGCGACCCACCACTCCGGCGAACCCTTACCGGAACCCATTCGGGTCTCGGCAGGCTTCTTCGTGAGCGGACGGTCGGGGTAGATGTTGATCCACACCTTTCCGCCACGCTTGATGTGACGCGTCATGGCGATACGAGCGGACTCGATCTGACGGTTGGTCACGTAAGCGGGCGTCAAGGCCTGGATGCCGAACTCGCCGAAGGAGACCTTCGTGCCACCGGTCGCCTGGCCGGTACGGCCGGGGTGGTGCTGCTTGCGGTGCTTGACTCTGCGTGGGATCAACATGGTTATGCCTCAACTCCTGCTGCGGCCGGCGCGTTCGAGGACTCGGGGGCGTTGCCCCGGCCACCGCGGCGCGGACGGTCGTTGCGCTCGCGCGACGGCTTCTGGTTGGCCTGCTCGCGAGCCAGTTCCTTGTTCGTGATGTCGCCCTTGTAGATCCACACCTTCACACCGATGCGACCGAAGGTCGTCTTGGCCTCGTAGAAGCCGTAGTCGATGTTCGCGCGGAGCGTGTGCAGGGGCACACGACCCTCGCGGTAGAACTCGGAGCGGCTCATCTCGGCGCCGCCGAGGCGACCCGACACCTGGATGCGGACACCCTTGGCGCCGGCACGCTGCGCACCCTGCAAACCCTTGCGCATCGCGCGGCGGAAGGCCACACGTGCGGAGAGCTGCTCGGCGATGCCCTGCGCGACGAGCTGAGCGTCGGCCTCGGGGTTCTTCACCTCGAGGATGTTCAGCTGGATCTGCTTGCTCGTGAGCTTCTCGAGGTCGGAGCGGATGCGCTCGGCCTCGGCGCCACGACGACCGATCACGATGCCCGGGCGGGCGGTGTGGATGTCGACGCGGACGCGGTCACGGGTGCGCTCGATCTCGATGCGGGACACGCCCGCGCGGTCGAGCGAGGTCTGCAGCAGACGACGGATCTTCACGTCCTCAGCGATGTAGTCGCTGTAACGCTGACCCGGCTTGGTGCTGTCCGAGAACCAACGCGACACGTGGTCGGTGGTGATGCCCAGACGGAAACCGTACGGATTGACTTTCTGACCCATTACTTGCTCGCCTTCTTAGCTGCGTTGGCGGCCTCTGCCTCGTCCGGCGTCGCAAGAACGACCGTGATGTGGCTGGTGCGCTTGTTGATGCGGAAGGCCCGGCCCTGCGCACGCGGCTGGAACCGCTTGAGGGTGGTCCCCTCATCCACGAAGGCGCGGCTCACGTACAGGTCCTGCTCGTCCAGGTAGGTGTTGCTCTGGTCGGCCTTGACGCGCGCGTTGGCGATGGCCGAGGCGACGAGCTTGTACACCGGCTCGCTCGCACTCTGAGGCGCGAACTTCAGGATGGCCAGGGCCTCCTGAGCTTGCTTGCCGCGGATCAAGTTGACGACGCGGCGGGCCTTCATGGGGGTTACGCGGATGTGTCGCACGCGGGCGATCGACTCCACCATTTCTCTCCTCCTTTTCGCCACCGCGTCAGCGGCGGCGACCCTTCTTGTCGTCCTTCACGTGTCCACGGAAGGTGCGGGTCGGCGCGAACTCGCCGAGCTTGTGGCCGACCATGGTCTCGGTGACGAACACCGGGATGTGCTTGCGACCGTCGTGCACCGCGATGGTGTGGCCGAGCATGGCCGGGACGATCATCGAGCGGCGCGACCAGGTCTTGATCACGTTCTTGCTGTTGGCCTCGTTCGCGGCGACCACCTTGCGAAACAGGTGCTCGTCGACGAAGGGGCCCTTCTTGAGACTGCGTGGCATCTTCTCGAACTCCTACTTGCGCTTCTTGCCGGCGTTACGGCGGCGGACGATGAGCTTGTCGCTTTCCTTGTTGGGGTGGCGCGTACGGCCTTCCTTCTGACCCCAGGGGCTGACCGGGTGGCGACCACCGGAGGTCTTGCCCTCACCACCACCGTGCGGGTGGTCGATCGGGTTCATTGCGACACCACGGACGGTCGGGCGGACGCCCTTCCAGCGCATGCGGCCGGCCTTGCCCCAGTTGATGTTCGACTGCTCGGCATTGCCGACCTCGCCGATCGTGGCGCGGCAACGCGCATCCACGTTGCGGACCTCACCCGAGGGGAGACGCAGCTGGGCGTAGGGGCCGTCCTTCGCGACGAGTCGGACCGACGCACCGGCGGAACGGGCCATCTTGGCGCCGCCGCCCGGCTTCAGCTCGATCGCGTGCACGACGGTACCCGTCGGGATGTTGCGCAGCGGCAGGTTGTTGCCCGGCTTGATGTCCGCGCCTGCACCCGACTCGATGACATCGCCCTGCTTGAGGCCGGCCGGCGCCAGGATGTAGCGCTTGGTGCCGTCGACGAAGTGCAGGAGCGCGATGCGCGCGGTGCGGTTGGGGTCGTACTCGATGTGAGCGACCTTGGCGTTGACGCCGTCCTTGTCGTTGCGACGGAAGTCGATCACGCGGTACTGGCGCTTGTGGCCACCACCGATGTGACGGGTCGTGATTCGGCCCTGGTTGTTGCGGCCACCGGACTTCGACAGCGGACGGAGAAGGGACTTCTCCGGGGTCGAGCGGGTGATCTCCGCGAAGTCGGCGACCGAGGAGCCGCGACGACCAGGGGTCGTGGGCTTGTAATTACGAATAGCCATGTCTGTCTTCCTCTAGTCCTTCGCTCAGCCGACGGCCGTGAAGATGTCGATGGAACCGGACTTCAGCGTCACGATCGCACGCTTGGTGTCCTTGCGCTTGCCCTGACCGAACTTGGTGCGACGGGTCTTGCCCTGACGGTTCAGTGTGTTCACCGAAGCGACCTCGACCTTGAAGATCGACTCGATCGCGAGCTTGATCTCGGTCTTGTTCGAGCGCGGGTCGACGACGAAGGTGTACTTGCCCTCGTCGATCAGGCCGTAGCTCTTCTCGGAGACGACCGGGGCGATGATGACGTCGCGCGGGTCCTTGTTGACGGCGGCCATTACGCGTTCACCTCTTCCTTGTTGCTCTTGCTTGCGATGAACGCCTCGAGAGCGGCCTGCGAGAAGACGATGTCGTCGCTCACCAGGACGTCGTACGCGTTCAGCTGGTCCTGGGTCAGCACGTGCACCGTCGGGACGTTGCGCACGCTCTTGAAGGCCAGCACGTCGTCGCGCTCGAGCACGACGAGGACGTGCTTCGAGGTCGCGATGCCGCTGAGCAGCTCCACGACGGACTTGGTCGAGGGCGCGTCACCGGTGGTGAAGGCCTGGACGGCGTGGATGCGGCTGCCGCGTGCGCGGTCCGAGAGCGCGCCGAGCAGAGCCGCGGCGATCATCTTCTTCGGGGTGCGCTGGGCGTAGCTGCGCGGCGTCGGTCCGTGGACGATGCCACCACCGGTCATCTGCGGGGCGCGGATCGATCCCTGGCGGGCGCGGCCGGTGCCCTTCTGCTTGAACGGCTTGCGGCCGGCGCCGGAGACCTCGCCACGACCCTTGGTCTTGTGCGTGCCCTGGCGCGCTGCTGCGAGCTGGGCGGTCACGACCTGGTGGATCAGCGGGATGTTGGTCTGAACGTCGAACAGGGTCTCCGGAAGCTCGATGGAGCCGGCCTTCTTGCCCTTGAGGTCGACGACGTCAATCGAGGTAGCCATGCGGTCAGGCCCCCTTCACTGCGTTGCGGACGAAAACGATGCGGCCACGGGCGCCGGGAACGGCACCCTTGACCAGCAGCAGGCCCTTCTCGGCGTCGATGCCCTGGACCGTGAGGTTCAGGACGGTGACGCGCTCGCCACCCATGCGACCGGCCATGCGCATGCCCTTGAAGACACGGCTCGGGGTCGAGGAGGCGCCGATGGAGCCCGGCTTGCGGTGGTTGCGGTGCGCACCGTGCGAGGCGGAGACACCCTGGAAGTTGTGGCGCTTCATCACACCGGCGAAGCCCTTACCCTTGGACGTTCCGACGACGTCGACGCGCTGGCCGACCTCGAAGGTCCCGTCGACGGTCAGCTCCTGGCCGGCCGCGTACTCTGCGGCGTCGGCGGTGCGGACCTCGGTGAGGTGACGGCGCGGCGTGACGCCGGCCTTCTCGAAGTGTCCGGCGGACGGCTTGTTGACCTTGCGCGGGTCGATCTGGCCGTAGGCGATCTGGACGGCGTTGTAGCCGTCGGCCTCGGGCGTCCGGACCTGGGTCACGACGTTCGGCGTGATCTCGATGACGGTCACGGGGATGAGCTTGTTGTTCTCGTCCCAGACCTGGGTCATCCCGAGCTTCGTGCCGAGGAGGCCGCGCGACGTCTTGGTCTCGATGTTGGACATGGTGGCACTCCCCCTTAGAGCTTGATCTCGATGTTGACGTCGGCGGGCAGGTCGAGACGCATGAGCGAGTCGACGGCCTTCGGCGTCGGGTCGATGATGTCGATCAGCCGCTTGTGCGTGCGCATCTCGAAGTGCTCGCGGCTGTCCTTGTACTTGTGGGGTGAACGGATGACGACCACCACGTTCTTCTCGGTGGGAAGCGGCACCGGGCCGACGACCGTCGCGCCGGCACGGGTCACCGTGTCGACGATCTTGCGCGCCGAGGTGTCGATGACCTCGTGGTCATACGACTTAAGCCGGATGCGGATCTTCTGTCCCGCCATGTCTGACTCTCTCTCTGGTTATGGCGTCTTACGAGACGGCTCTCTCGAGCCGTTCTTCGCATTGGACGCGGTGCGACGTACGCGTGGGAACGCCACTATTCTTCTGTCAACTCCCCGACCCCCGCGCTCGGGCGTGTCGCCCGGCTTGAGGCACAGATGTATCCGTGCCCGTGGTGGTGGTCGAATTGAGCGTGTCCTGCTGCCTGCGGCCTAACCAACGTCCGCGGATCGCTCTCGTGACTGAACACTGTGCGACTCTCGCGGTGGGCTATGCACTGCCTGGCAGTGATCCGGTCGGAGCGCACACCTGCACGCTCGTTCCGAAATGTTGAACTAGACAAGTTTGCCAGATGATCGGCGATGCTGCAACCCGGGCGTGTCGCGCCGCGCGGCGGGCGCCGGCTGCGCCCCTCGCGCGCCGCTCGCCGGATGCTGACTGCGGCGACTCGGAACGACTGCGGCGGGTCGCGCCGCCGCAGTCGTTACGAGGCGCCGCAGTCGTCCCAGCGGCGCCGCGGGTCGGCGGGCAGGCCCGCTGCGGTGAGAGCCGCGACGAGTTCCGCCGGGTGCTGCGCGGCCGGCCAGCGCCAGCGCACGACCGTCCATCCGAGCGCGCGGAGGCGGTCCTCCCGGATCTTCTCGTCGAGAACCACCCGCTCGGCCGTACGGCCGCCACGGAGCGCTGCGTCCAGGTATTTGGCATCGCCGTCGGCCTCCCCGATGATGCGGAAGTCCGGCCAGCCAAAGTCGACGTAGCCGATCCTGCCTCGCGCGTCGGAGAACGACCTCTGAAGCTCCGGCTTCGGGAAGCCGGCCTCATACATCGCCACCCTGCTGACCGACTCCAGCACCGATTCGGACCGGCCATCGCCGAAGGAGATGACGTCGAGGGCACGGCGATGGCCGCGCAGAGGCTGTGCCCGGGTCCAAGCGGCCAGCAGCCCGCGGCGAACCTCCTCGGAGTTCTCGTCTGCAGAGCGGGCGCTCGCGCCGCGCAGGACGTGGTCCGTCGCCGCAACAGCCTCCCGCATCGGTGAGGTCGCGGCGATGTCGACGACGGTCCGCGCCAGGTCGGTGCAGAGCATGCCGTCGATCTCGACGATGTCGTCATCGGGCACGTGGACGGAGTGCGCCCTGACCCCTTTCGCGGAACGACCGCCCGCCGTGCTGCCCACCGCGACGTGGATGTCGCCGGAGCGTTCGTCCGCAAACGGCAATCCGTGGAGGACCGCCGCAGACCAGTGAGAGAAGATCGGTGCGCGTGCCCGGGTGCGCGCGTAGGCGTTCAGCCGCACCCACTGCTTCTCCGCACGCGCGAGCGCCTCCCAGGCCTCGCGCTCGACGTAGGCGCCGCGTCCCACCCGGACCTCGACGCCCTGCCGGGCAGCGCGGGCGTGCTGCTGACGGGTCTCGCCATAGCCGAGGAGGTGCCTCACGAGTAGGGGCGTCGGAAGCGAGGAGTCGCGTGTCATCCTCCCGGTCTAGGGCTCATCCACCGGCTGGTGACCGGCGATGCCGGCTTCTGTGGAGAACCCTCCGCCTCGCCTACGTGTGGAGAGGTGCGTCTGAGGCGGTTGGGACCGTATGCGGTGGGGCGCGCGGGCGCATACGTTCCGAGACACCGCAAAAAGGAGCGGGGCCGGCGATGCCGGCCCCGCTCGAGTGGCGCCTCGCGCCGCCACTCAGCTGAATGTCCTACGACCGCTACGCGGCCCCCGAACTTCCGTTACGAGAACCTGCGGGCGTGGGCTGGTTTGCGAGGCTGTGGGTATCCATAGGCATTCCTCTCGTCGACGGGACCGTCCGGTTGAAACGGTGCGTCAATTCTGCGTCCGCGATGCCGAGAGGTAAAGACCTGCGAGAGGATCGCCAGGAAACGCGAAAGAGGGCCGGGCCCGAAGGCCCGACCCTCTCACGAGTGAGTCGCGAAGGACTTACTTGATGATCTTCGTCACCGTACCGGCGCCCACGGTGCGGCCACCCTCACGGATGGCGAAGCCGAGGCCCTCCTCCATGGCGATCGGCTGGATCAGCTCGACCGACATGTCGGTGGTGTCGCCGGGCATGACCATCTCGGTGCCCTCGGGCAGCGAGATGACGCCGGTGACGTCGGTGGTACGGAAGTAGAACTGCGGGCGGTAGTTCGTGTAGAAGGGGTTGTGACGGCCACCCTCATCCTTCGAGAGGATGTACGCAGTTCCCTCGAAGTTGGTGTGCGGGGTCACAGAACCCGGCTTCGCAACGACCTGGCCGCGCTCGACGTCCTCGCGCTTGGTGCCACGGAGGAGCAGACCACAGTTCTCGCCGGCCCAGGCCTCGTCGAGCTGCTTGTGGAACATCTCGATACCCGTGACCGTGGTCTTCTGCGTCGGGCGGATGCCGACGATCTCGACCTCGGAGTTGATGGCGAGGGTTCCGCGCTCGGCGCGACCGGTGACGACGGTTCCACGACCGGTGATCGTGAAGACGTCCTCGATCGGCATCAGGAACGGCTTGTCCTTGTCGCGCACGGGGTCGGGGATGGAGTTGTCCACGGCCTCCATGAGGTCGAGGATGCTCTGCGTCCACTTCTCGTCGCCCTCGAGAGCCTTGAGGCCCGAGACGCGGACGACCGGGGCGTTGTCCCCGTCGAAGTTCTGGCTGGAGAGCAGCTCGCGGACCTCGAGCTCGACGAGCTCCAGGATCTCCTCGTCGTCGACCATGTCGGCCTTGTTCAGCGCGACCAGCAGGTACGGCACGCCGACCTGCTTGGCGAGCAGAACGTGCTCACGCGTCTGGGCCATCGGGCCGTCGGTGGCGGCGACCACGAGGATCGCGCCGTCCATCTGAGCAGCACCGGTGATCATGTTCTTGATGTAGTCGGCGTGACCCGGGGCGTCAACGTGCGCGTAGTGGCGCTTCGGCGTCTCGTACTCGACGTGCGAGATGTTGATCGTGATGCCGCGCTGACGCTCTTCGGGGGCCGAGTCGATCGACGCGAAGTCGCGCTGAACGTTGGTCGCCGACGGGTACTTGTCAGCAAGCACCTTCGAGATCGCCGCGGTGAGCGTGGTCTTGCCGTGGTCGACGTGACCGATGGTTCCGATGTTGACGTGCGGCTTAGTCCGCTCGAACTTGGCCTTAGCCACTGTGGGTCCTCCTCAGGACTCTCGTGTAGAGGAACCGGGCGATGGGTTTCGACCGGAAGCTCTACGGGATTGGTTTCTTATGTTACGGGATGTTGCCGAAGGCTGGAGACCCGAGGTCACTCGCCCTTGCTCTTCTGGACGATCTCGTCGGCCACAGCCTTCGGGACCTCCGCGTAGCTGTCGAACTGCATCGAGTACACCGCACGGCCCGAGGTCTTGGACCTCAGGTCACCGATGTAGCCGAACATCTCGGACAGCGGGACGTTGGCACGCACCACCTTGACACCGCTGGCGTCCTCCATCGACTGGATCTGGCCGCGGCGGGAGTTCAGGTCGCCGATGACGTCGCCCATGTACTCCTCCGGTGTACGGACCTCGACCGCCATGAGCGGCTCGAGGAGCACCGGGTTCGCCTTCCGAGCAGCCTCCTTGTAGGCCATCGAGCCGGCGATCTTGAACGCCATCTCCGAGGAGTCGACGTCGTGCGCTGCACCGTCGACGAGCGTCGCCTTGACGCCCACCGTCGGGAAGCCGGCGAGCACGCCGACCTGCATCGCGTCCTGGATGCCCGCATCCACCGAGGGGATGTACTCGCGGGGCACGCGACCGCCGGTGACGGCGTTCACGAACTCGTACGAGGTCTCCGGGGTGACTTCGAGCGGCTCCAGGGTGATCTGCACCTTCGCGAACTGACCGGAACCACCGGTCTGCTTCTTGTGGGTGTAGTCGTGCTTCTCCACCGTGCGGCGGAGGGTCTCGCGGTAGGCCACCTGGGGCTTGCCGACGTTCGCCTCGACGTTGAACTCGCGCTTCATGCGGTCGACGAGGATGTCGAGGTGGAGCTCGCCCATGCCCTTGATGACGGTCTGGCCGGTCTCCTGGTTCTGCTCGGTGCGGAACGTCGGGTCCTCTTCGGCCAGCTTCTGGATCGCGGTGCCCAGCTTCTCCTGGTCGGCCTTCGTCTTCGGCTCGATGGCGACCTCGATCACCGGCTCCGGGAAGGTCATTGACTCGAGAACGACCTGGTTGTCCGGGTCGCACAGCGTGTCACCGGTGGTGGTGTCCTTGAGGCCGATCACCGCGTAGATGTTGCCGGCGGTGACGAAGTCGACCGGGTTCTCCTTGTTGGCGTGCATCTGGAAGATCTTGCCGATGCGCTCCTTGCGGCCCTTGGTCGAGTTGATGACCTGGGCGCCGGAGTCGAGGCGGCCGGAGTAGACGCGCACGTAGGTGAGGCGGCCGAAGAACGGGTGCACCGCGACCTTGAACGCGAGAGCCGCGAAGGGCTCGGTCGCGTCCGGGTGACGGAGGATGACCTTCTCTTCGTCGCGCGGGTCGTGGGCCTCGATGGAGGGCACGTCGAGCGGCGACGGGAGGTAGTCGATCACGGCGTCGAGCATCGGCTGAACGCCGCGGTTCTTGAACGCGGAACCGCAGAGGACCGGGTAGATCTCGCTGTTCACCGTCAGCTTGCGGATGGCGGCCTTGATCTCCGGGATGGTGATCTCTTCGCCGCCGAAGAACTTCTCGAGCAGCGCGTCGTCGGTCTCGGCGACGGTCTCGAGCAGCGTCTGACGGTACTCCTCGGCCTTCTCCTTGAGGTCGGCGGGGATCTCCTGGACCTCGTACTTGGCGCCCATGGTGACATCACCCTTGGAGTCGCCCGGCCAGACCAGCGCCCGCATCTCGATCAGGTCGACGACGCCGACGAAGTCGGACTCCGAGCCGATCGGGAGCTGCATGACCAGCGGCTTCGCGCCGAGGCGCTTCACGATGGTGTCGACGGTGAAGTAGAAGTCGGCGCCCAGCTTGTCCATCTTGTTGACGAAGCAGATGCGCGGGACGTTGTACTTGTCCGCCTGGCGCCAGACCGTCTCCGACTGGGGCTCGACGCCCTCCTTGCCGTCGAACACGGCGACGGCGCCGTCGAGGACGCGGAGCGAACGCTCCACCTCGACGGTGAAGTCGACGTGACCCGGCGTGTCGATGATGTTGATCTGGTTCTTGTTCCAGAAACAGGTGACGGCCGCGGACGTGATGGTGATGCCGCGCTCCTTCTCCTGCTCCATCCAGTCGGTGGTCGAGGCGCCGTCGTGGGTCTCGCCGATCTTGTGGTTGACGCCCGTGTAGAACAGGATGCGCTCGGTCGTGGTGGTCTTGCCGGCATCGATGTGCGCCATGATGCCGATGTTGCGGACCTTCTTCAGGTCAGTGAGCACGTCCTGTGCCACAGGGTTCCTCCGAAAAGTTGAAAGTGGAAGGTGTCGCGTCCGGGCGGCACCCAGTGGGGTACAACCGCCCGGACGGACGCCATGTTCCTCAGCGGGCCGGCAGGGCCGGCCACGCCGCGGTTACCAGCGGTAGTGCGCGAAGGCCTTGTTCGACTCGGCCATCTTGTGCGTGTCCTCGCGGCGCTTGACCGCGGCGCCGAGACCGTTGGACGCGTCGAGGATCTCGTTGGTGAGACGCTCGGTCATCGTCTTCTCGCGACGGCCCTTGGCGTAGCTGGTGAGCCAGCGGAGCGCCAGAGTGTTCGCGCGGTGCGGCTTGACCTCGACCGGCACCTGGTAGGTCGAGCCACCGACCCGGCGGCTGCGGACCTCGAGGGTCGGACGGATGTTGTCCAGAGCCTTCTTGAGCGTGGTGACCGCATCCTGACCGGACTTGGTGCCGACGCCTTCGAGCGCGTCATAGACGATGCGCTCGGCGAGGCCCTTCTTGCCGTCGAGGAGGATCTTGTTGACGAGCTGGCTGACGACCGGCGAGCCGTACACCGGATCGGCGACGACGGGGCGCTTCGGAGCGGGACCCTTGCGAGGCATTACTTCTTCTCCATCTTCGCGCCGTAGCGGCTGCGAGCCTGCTTGCGGTTCTTCACGGCCTGGGTGTCCAGGGCGCCACGAACGATCTTGTAGCGGACACCGGGGAGGTCCTTCACACGACCGCCGCGGACGAGCACCATGGAGTGCTCCTGCAGGTTGTGGCCCTCACCGGGGATGTAGGCGGTGACCTCGGTCCCGTTGGACAGCTTCACGCGGGCGACCTTGCGGAGCGCGGAGTTCGGCTTCTTCGGGGTCGTGGTGTAGACGCGGGTGCACACGCCGCGCTGCTGGGGGTTGGCCTTCAGGGCGGGAGCCTTGGTCTTGGTGACCTTCGGCGTCCGTCCCTTGCGGACCAACTGCTGAATGGTTGGCACTGACTTCTCCTTGTATGGACTGCACGGTGACAGTTGTTGCATTTTCCCCATGAGCCACCCACCCGCATCGCGGGCGTCAGGCGTCTGGGGGAATCGGCTGACAGGCGTTGTCCGCCGGCCGATATGCCGTGGGGGCTGAGATCCCGTGCGGTCTCTCTGCCCATCGGATGAGTACGTGCCGGCCCGCTCATCCCCGGCCCGGAAATCCGGGCATGCGACGAGCGCGCGACAAAGCGCACACCCGATAAATACTATCCGCCGCGTCCCTGCCGGTCAAATGAGCGAGGGGCCGAGGGAGCGTTGTCCGCGCAGGGCGAAAGAAGGGTGGACCGGCTCAGCCCTGGGGCCCGTCACTCGTCGTCGTCGCGCTCCCAGGGCCAGCGCGGCCGTCCGCGCTGGCTGAACCGGCCGACGAGGACCAGCTGGTAGAGCAGCGTCACGACGAAGGCGGCGATGGCGGCCGTGATGGCCGGCCAACCGCCGAGCTGCGCCAGGCCGAAGAGGACGTAATGCAGCGGGTCGCGCGGATCGCCCACCGCACCGGCGATCCCGCCCGCGACGGCGAAGACGACGTAGCAGGCGACACCGACACCCAGAGCAGCCCCCGGGGCGATCCGCTGGCGGTCGCCCGGGACGCGCGTCCCGAGGGCGATGAGGAAAACGAGCAGGACGACCGTCGCAGCTCCCACCATGACCGGTCCGACGAGCGGGCCGACCGCCGGATCGGAGACCACGTCGGTGTCTGTCGCGAGGGAGATCAGGCCGAACGCGGCGACCAGCAGCGCCAGGTAGAGCCCCGCCGCGAAGAATGCGACGATCGTGGCGTAGGCGCGCTCGTCACGCATCCGTCATCCGCCGGTCAGTAACCCTGCTGGGCGTACGTCCCCTGCTGAGCGTACGCGGCGGCAGCCTGGTTCTGGGCGTCGGCGACCTGCTGCTCGTAGTCGGCCTGAGCCTCGGCGTTGCGCGCCTTGAGCCGTCGGCCGCGGCCGGCGAGCCAGGCGCCCGTCCAGACCGAGATCTCACGGGCGATCAGACCGGCGAGCACAGCGAACGGGTTGACCCAGGCGCTGCGCAGCAGGATGACGAACTCGTTCGAGTTGCGCCTCCAGTACTCGGCGTCGATCAGGCTGGCGCCGATGTAGACGAAGTAGACGAACACGGCGACGAAGAGGCCGCCCAGGATGTAGGCCCACCAGCGCGCGCGGTTAAGGATCTGGATGAGCACGACCATCCCGATGAAGAACGCCACGACGGGCACCCATCCGCGCAGCCCGCCCGTGAAGAACTGGATCAGTGCCGGCAGGAACTCGTCACTCGGCGTCAGCAGCGAGCCGACGATCAGCACGGCGGCCGCCCAGAGCACGGCGAAGGCGAGCGTGCCGACGAGGGCGATCAGGATGCCGACGCCGCGGTTGCTCTTCTTCTTCGGCGGCTCGGGACGCTGGAGGTAGATCGGCGTGACGGGCTGCGGACCCGGGGCGGACGCGCCGGGTCCGGCGGCAGGTGCCGCGGTCGCCTCACCCGCGGTCGCCGCGGCGTAGGCGACGGTGGGTGCCTGACCCGATTGCCGGAGGTTGGCCGCCTCCGCGGCCGCGATCACGGGCGTCGCCGACTCGACCGGGGATGCTGTATCGAGGGTCGCGTCGCCAGCCGCGGTCGCGGACGGCTGGGCGCCGGAGCGCGCTACAGCCGCAGCGACATCGTCCTCGCTCGCGACGACGGGCTCGGGCTCGGCAATGGCGGCGGGCCGTGCGGGCTCGGCCGGTGCTGCGGGTGCTGCGTGCGCGGGACCTTGCTCCGCGCCTGCCTCCTCGGCCGGCCGGTTGATGTGTCCGCGCGCCGAGACCGGGTCGGACGGCGGCTCGGCCACCTGGTGGTCGGCGTCCTGCGGCTCTGCTGCGGCCGACGCCGCTGGGGCGGTCGCGGGGGCGACCTGGTCGGCGTCGGGCGCGGGCTCGTAGGTCTCGCGCTTGGGCGCGGACTCCGGCGTGTCGCTCATCCTGGCTCCTCCATCGGCCCGGCGGGCCCGTTGCGCCCACTGTAGCAACGGGGCGGGCCGTGTCCAGGGAGGCGGGCCGTCAGTGCGACGGGGTCGGAGTCGGAGTCGGGGTTGAGCGGCCTGCGGACGGTGTGGGCGAGGGAGTCGGCGTGGACGGACCAGCGGACGGACTCGGAGCCGCAGAAGGAGCCGGAGTCGAGTGAGGAGCCGTAGCCAGGACGTAGACGAGCCCGTCGATGGAGTACGTCGCGCCCCCCGCCGTGCCCGATGCTGCACCTGCACCCGCGGAGCCGGTTGCGGTCGCGTCATCCTCGCCCCCGGTGAAGCCCGTGACCAGCACGAGACGGTCACCTCTCTGCAGGGCGCCCAGGAAAGCGATCGCCCCGGCCGTGGTGCCTTTGACCTCGATCTTGACGGGCACCGCGGTGAAGTTGCTCGCGTTGATCAGCGGGTTTGTCGCGACCTGGGGTGCCTGCGGCGTGGTCGGCGCTGCCACCGTGGGTGCCGGAGTCGGCGTCGAAGAGGACGAACCAGCCGAGTTCGACGAGGCGGCAGGCGCGCTGGAGGCTGGAGCAGCGGGAGGGACGTAGGCGACCGCTTGACCGGGATTGAACCCCGAGATCGTCTCTCCTGTCGACGCTGCCAGGGCGTGAAGGTCGTCGAGGAAGGCGTCGAGCGACGGGCTCGACGGAATCGAGCGCTGCAACGCCGTGAGCTGTCCCGAGAATTGGCCGACGTTCGCGTAGTCCTTCTTCAATTTGGCCAGCGCCGCCTGTGAGGCCTGGTTGGAAGCTGCGATCGACGCGGCTTGATCGGAAGCCGCCGACACTGCACCGAGTTGCGGTTGGATCCCGAAGAGGTACCCGAGCCCGATGACGAGAGCGATCGCAAGACCGACTCCGGCGATGACGAGACGCTGCTTGTCCATGTCACTTCCCCTTCTGTGCGAATCGGCCATCGAAGGCGGACACATTGAGGTGCATGATCGCCGAGCCGGTGTAGCCGGTCTTGTCGAGGGTGAACGTGCCAGGCGCCACATCCGCGACCGACGCCAGGGTCTCGAGGCGGGCGAGCCACGCGGAGACGACATCCAGGCTCGCAGCCTTGACGTTGACGGTCACGGTGGCCACGCGGGCACCCTGCAGCGGTACTGGTGACTGCGGATATGCCGCGAGTGGTGAAGCCGAGTCGATCGTGAATCCCGTCACGGCAAGTCCCGGCCCGGTCGTCCCGTTGACCTTGCCGAGGAAGGTCATCCAGTCGATCTCGGTCGACGCCCCCACCTGCTGCGCCGCCTGCGTGAGGGCGATCTGCTTCTGGATCGACTGCACAGCGCCGTACTTCTGCTGCTGGAGGGCGAGGGACTGCGTCTCGGCCTGAGTGGCGTCGAGCGACGCGTTCGCCTGAACGGCCAGCAAGGTGCTTCCTCCGATACCGCCCGCCACAACCAGGATGACGACGCCCAGGGTGAGCACGAGCCTGCGCGCGATCGCGTCTTGGCGCCGGGAGGTTTTGACCTCGGGCGGAAGCAGGTCGACACGCGGCTCCGTGTGGAGGCCGCCGGGCGAGGTCCGAGCACGGCGGTTCTGCGCGTTCTCCGGCTGCCCTCGCCGGCTGCCGTGACGGGTCAGCTCCGTGGTCATGCCGCCTCACTCCCTATCGCCAGTCCCAGGGCCACAGAGATGGCCGATCGGTCGTTCCGCAACTTCTGCGCGTCGAGGTGGCGCGAGAGTCCCACTGAGCCGAACGGATCGCCGATCGTCGCGGGCACGCGGGTGTAGTCGGAGGCTGCGCTGGCGAAACCGGCCAGTTGCGATCCCCCGCCGGTGAGGACGATGGCCTCGACCGGGGCGTTCGGCCGCGTGTTCGAGTAATAGGCGATCGTGTTGCGGAGGCTGATGAAGAGTTCGCTTACGACCTCCATCACGGCGCTGCTCACGTCATGCCCTTCCGGAAGCGACAGGTCGGGTGCGATGCCATGCAGTCGCTTGAGCCGCTCTGCGTCCTCCACTGGGATATCGAGACGGGTGGCCAGGCCGGACGTCACATCCGCTCCCCCGGCTCCGATGATGCGGACGAATTGCGGGACCCCGTCGGACGCCACCACCACGCTCGTGGTGCTGGCACCGACGTCGATCACCGCGACCGTTCCTGTGACCCGGGGGCGAGCCAGCAGGAGTCGGTCGAGCGCGAACGGGATGAGGTCCACCTCGACCGGAGTGAGTCCCGCCGCCTGGACGGCTTTGACATTGCCCAGCACCGCTTCCTTGACGGCCGCGATGAGGAGGCCATGGGTCATCGGACCGCTCTCAGTGATCGTCTCCGAGACGGGGTAGAAATCGAGCAGCGCATCCTGGACCGGGACCGGCAGCATCTCCTGCGCCACGAATGGCAACGTCTCCCGGATGCGCTCCCGCGGGGCCGACGGCACGCTCAGGTCGCGCGCCAGCACGCGCTGGTTCCCCATTCCCAGGACCACACGCTTGCTCGTGAAGCCGCCCTTCGCCCACAACTGCTTGAGGAGGCCGGCCACCGTGTTCGGCTCGAGGACCTCACCCCGGCTGACCGCGCCCTCGCTGAGTGGCAGTTCGGCATAGCGGAGAAGCGTCGGTCGCTGCTTAGCCGGATCGGCCAGCTCGACGGCGCGGATCGAACTCGACCCGATGTCCACCCCCACGATCGTCTTCGTCATGGAGTCGGCTCCTTCCCGGGCGCCCTCACCGGACACCGATCACAGTCAAATAGGAAGCGGCGACGGCCGCTCCGAAGAGGATGCCGATCCAGGCACCCGCGAGCATCCAGGGGCCGAACGGTATTCCGCCGCCGCGCCGCACGCGGCGCGAGGCCAGCAGCACCACGCCGAAGAGGCCGCCCAGGAGGAAGGCCGCGAAGGCGCCGACGGCGAGCGCCGTCCAGCCGGACCAGCCGAGTGCTAGACCGACCACCGCGGCGAGCTTGACGTCGCCCATCCCCATTCCACCCGGGCGTACAAGCGCGAGGAGGAGGTAGAACGCGAACAGCGCAGCGGCGCCGACAAGCGCGCTCAGCAGCCTCCCAAAGTCCCCCTCGACCGCTGCCGACGCGGTGAAGAGTGCCGCCATCACGACGAACGTGGGGATCACGATCCGATCCGGCAACCGGTGCGTCTCCACGTCGATGAGGGCGAGCGCGATGCTGACCGCGGCGAGCCAGAGATAGGCGAACAGTTCGAGAGCCTCGGCGACCGGCGGGCGGTCGGCCATGTGCAACGGCCCGAGGAAGGCGTAAGCCACCACGGCGAAGAGCACAGCCGTTCCGAGCTCGACCATCGGGTACCGTATCGAGATGCGCGCCCGGCAGTCCCGGCAGCGCCCGCCTAGCACGAGCCACGAGATGACGGGGATGTTGTCGTACGGACGGATTCGCCCTCCGCAGGTCGGGCAGGCGCTCGCGGGGCGGACCAGGCTGAGGCCGGCGGGAACGCGGTACACGACCACGTTGAGGAACGACCCGATGAGAGTGCCGAAGACGGCGATGACAGCGACCATGATCACTACCCCTACCCCGAGATGTTCCGCACGGAGAAGACCGTGTCGAGGTGGCCGGGCGTCGCTGGGGGCGGTGGGGTGTAGGTGCCGTCGTCGAAGTCGACGCCGGGGAGGCCCATGGAGACGAAGTTGAGGGTGAACGAGTTGTTGAACGCGATGCTCGCGGCGTAGATCTGACCCCACCAGGTGCTGCCGGAGTTTCCCAGGTTGCACGGTGTGTAGATCAGGATGTCCACCGATGAATCGGTTTGCACCTGGTTCTCGATCTTGGTGGTCTGCGTCGACGGGCAGGTCGGCTGTGAATCCGCGACGGCGTCGGGCGTGACGATGTAGAGCCGGTGCGTACCTGTGCCGCTGGCCGAGGTGATGGTCATGCTCTTGAGGTCGAAGGCATCGGCGATGAGAACGACATCGGTCTTCAGGGTGAGGTCGTTTCCTGAAAGGTCCACCATCCCGCCCGGGCACCGCGACTCCGCGTAGACGATGGTCGGGGTCGTTGCCAGGTTGATGCGGGACGCCACCGTCGAACCCGTGCAGGCTGAGGGGATGTCCTCGGCATACGTCGCGCCGGCCGCCGTCACCCAATCGGTGCGATGGTAGGCGAAATCGACCCAGTTCGGCACCACCGGCGCGGTGGGAGTGACGATTCCGCTCTGGTTCGTCAGGATCCGGCTCGCCGGGAGACCGCTGCCCGAGACGGAAACGGTGCCCGCCGTCGTGAACGTGCCCCCCACGCTGCCGGACACAGAAGACTGACCGCCAGTCGGACCGGCGATGACACTCCCCCCGACACTGCCGGCGATGCTCACCGGTCCGGCAGAGGTCACATTGCCGTTCACCTGTGCGCCGTTCGAGATCGTTACCACCGGGGATGCGCTCCCGGAGGCGTGCACATTCCCGGTAATGACACTGTTGTTGCCCACCTGCACAGAGGCGGACGCCCACAGGTCGCCGTTGATGGTGCAGCCGCTCGGCGCTTGGTAGATGCCGGCCCCCAGGATGACGTCGCCCTGGATCGAACTGCCGGTCTGGCAACTGGCGTTGCCGGTCTTGAACTCGATCCCGGGGCTTGAGGTGCCCGACTGCGTGATCGTCAGGTTGGTCAGGGTGCTGTCGGTGATGTCGTAGCCGTAAACGGCGGCACCGGAACCGGTGATCCCCTGGCCCGGGTTGTACGGGATGTAGTTGTAGATGGCCTCGACGGTGCGGGTGACCGTCGAGGACGCACTCGCGGTACCGGTGGATACGAGCTTCACCTTCGTCACGTCGCTCGCGTTGGACGGGCATCCGGGGATCCAGGTGGTCCCGCTGATCGTGCGCTGGTACGCCAAGGTCACCGAGTATGCAGGCGTGACACTGCTCGAGTACGGGAGGGTGCATGTCCCGGACGTCAGTTGCGCGGCCACGACGGCGACCCCGGCCTGTGCTGCCGCCTGTGCCTGCACTCCGCCGCGCGTGGTGCTGCTGTAGTGGAAGGAGGTGGCAACCATGCTGGTCCCGAGCAGGACGAACGCCATCATCACGGCGGCGAGGCCGACGACGGCAACCAGGGCACCGCCCCGGTCGTCGAGCGTGCGATGAGGCGAATGTGCTCTGAGCTTCAGAAACATGGGGTGCTCACCGCTGTCGGGTTGGGGACGTGAACAGTCGTCTCGATGTGGACGGGCTCCTGCGATCCATTGAGGACGTCGAACTTGAGATCGACGCGGGTCCCGGACGGTGTGGCGAACACGGTGGAGGCCTGGGCCGCCGCGACGGTCGCCCCCAAGCCACTGCCGATGAGTTCCCACGTCGAGTTGGGGGCGCCGGACGGCATCGCGATCGCGGCAGCAGGGAAGACACGCTTCATGTAGATCGCGCCTCCGTTCGTCGGGTCGAAGTACCAGGCTTGGCAGCCGACGCCCGTGGTGGTTCCTTGCGTGGGGTCGTCGGACGAGGAGAGTGAATAGACGCGCGCCTGGAGCAGTTGCGCGCCAGAGACGGAGTCGGTCGTGGTGGTGACAGCGGTGGCATTGGCGACGCCCTGCGTGATCGAGCGGGCCAGCAGCTGGCCGAGGGTCGCAGCGGCCGTCGCCGCGCGGGTGCTCTTCTCCGCCTTGCTCGCGCTGGTGAGGAGCCCGCCGATGGTGACCAGGATGGCGATCGTGAGGGCGGCGGCGACGATCAACTCGATGAGGGTGAACCCCTCGTCGAGGGGGGCTGCGGGCTGCTTCTTCATGACGCTGACTTCAGGAGTACGAGGGTGGTCGCGGTGGCAAGGGACGAGGCGCTTCCGGAGGTCGTTACGCTGACCTGGACCTTGATGGTCGCCGGGTAGGTCGAGGGGCAGGGCAGCGCCACGGTCCTCTGAACCTGAAGCGTGACACCGCGTGCATCGATCACCGGCGCGACGGTCTGGGATTGATACGCCTGCAGCGCCGCGCAGGTAGCTGCACGGCTCTGAGCATCGTCGATCTGTTGGCCGGCGAGCTGACTCGCCGTGGCGATCGTGGTGTTGGTCGAGGTGGCCCGCATCTGAGAGACGAACGCCGGGATGAGCGCCAGGGCGATGACCGCGAGGATCAGCATCGAGACGAGGACTTCTATGAGAGTGAAGCCTGCATCGTCGTCGCGGAGGCGGAGGGATGTCGGCACGGGTCACCTCCCTTCGATTCGGGTCTCGGGTGTGGGCGGGGGTGGGTCGTGGAGCGGCGAGAGCGGACGGCCGCATGCACGGCCGTCCGCCCTCACAATGGCTTACGGAGCGGTGCAGGTCGAAGGCAGCGTATTGGTGGTCGTAACCTTGACAGCGCCGCTGGAGTCAGTCGCGTAGAAGACTGTGTGGCCGGAGCTGCTGCTCTTGGCTGCAACACAGAAAGAGCTTCCAGATGAGGCCGGCAGGTAGGTCAGGCTCGCTGTGTTGTCGCTGAGACTGGCGCCTGCGGTCTTGGCAGCGGTCGTGAGTACGGTCGCGCTGGTGAGCACGTCCGTCGCGGCCGGCAGCGCCCCAGTGCTGGTCTGCATGCTTACGACCGCGGTCTTGAGGTTGACGACGTCGGACTGCGCTGAGCTGTCCTTGGCGTTGTCCTGGATCCCCAGGTAGACGGGGATGGCGATCGCGGCGAGGATGCCGATGATGATCACGACGACGAGGAGCTCGATGAGGGTGAAGCCCTTCTCGGCCTCCTCGCCCTGAAGCAGGGCCTTGCGGCGGGCGTTCAGTTTGCCCATGAGTCGGAAGTACATTGCAGTTCCATTCGGTCGGATGCGGGGAGACCGGGGCTGCGAGTTCGTCCCGATCGCTCACGATGCTATTTCGCAGAAAATCTGGGGATAATCCCACGAGTGGGGGGTATTCTGCATTTCTCTGACCCCAGTTGAGGGGCGTTTGCCCCGAAAAGCGGCTGCTCAGTGGATCAGAGTCGCGATCTGGAAGATCGGCATGTACAGGGCGATGATCATTCCGCCGATGACCACACCGAGGAACGCGATGAGAAGCGGCTCGATCAGAGAGGTCAGCGACTCCGTCATCGACTCGACCTCGTTGTCGTAGAACACGGCGATCTTGCTCAACATCGTCTCCAACGATCCCGCGTCCTCGCCCACGGCGATCATCTGGGTCACCATTGGCGGGAACACGCTCGCGCGAGCCATCGGCTTGGCGATCGATTCGCCCTTCCGGACGGCGTCCGCGACCTCTTCGAGGGTGCTCTCGATCACCCAGTTCCCGGAGGTCGCTCCCACGATGTGGAGGGCATGCAGGATGGGGACGCCTGCGCCGATCATGTTCGACAGGTTCTTCGAGAATCGAGCGATGGCGATCTTCTTGGCCAGAGTGCCGAACACCGGCATTCGGAAGCGAAGGGGATCGATGACCCGTCTCGCACGTTCGGTGTTCTTGTTGACGCGCCACCACAGCCACGACCCGATGATCAGGACCGCCAACAATGGGCCCAGCCAGACCATGGACGCTGACAGGTTCACGAGGATCTGGGTGGGCAGCGGAAGCTGGCCCCCCAAGCTCTGGAACATGTTCTTGAAGACGGGCACGATGAAGACGAGCATCAACACGACTGACACGAGCGACATGACCAGCACGATCACGGGATATGTCATCGCCGATTTGATGGTGGATCGCAGCTTCACTTCCTTCTCGAAGTTCTCGGCCACCGACTCCAGGGCGCCGTCGAGGAAGCCGCCGGTCTCGCCGGCGCGAACCATGCTGATCATCAGCGGCGGGAAATCGACGTCATGCTTGGCCATGGCGGCGGACAGCGATGTGCCATCCTCCACGTCGTCACGGACCGTGGCGAGGATTTTCGCCAGCCGCTTGGAGTCGGTCTGCTCCGCCAGGATGTTCAGGGTACGGAGCAAGGAGAGGCCCGAGCCGATCATCGTCGCCATCTGACGGCTCATGATGGCCAGATCCTTGAGCTTGACCACCCGCTGGAGGCCCGGAATGGTGATCTCCTTCTGGAGACCCGTCCCCGCCGAGGACTCCTGGATCGACACGGGACTGAGGCCCATCGCGCGCAGTCGCACCACCACGGCACCTTCGCTGGGGGCGTCGAGGCGGCCCTTGACGAGCTTCCCTGCGGTGTTCCTTCCCGCGTAGGCGAACGTGCTCGAGCCGGCCATCAGCGCACCTGCTTGGAGTACGAGTCGCCGAAGTCCGGGCCGCTCTCGGCGATGGCCCATGCAGAGGAAGCCGTCGGCGACTCGACGCGCTGGATCAGGCGGTCCAGTCCCTGCGAATCGTGCGCCTTCTCGAACGCGGCCTCCCTCGTGATCATGCCCGTGTCGACAAGGTCTGCGAGGTGCTGATCCATCGTGTGCATGCCCAGATCGCGTCCGGCCTGCATCATGGAGCCGATCTGATACGTCTTGCCCTCGCGGATCAGGTTGGCGATGGCCGGCGTGGTGAACATGACTTCGGTGGCGACGACGCGACCACGCCCGGTCGCTCGCTTGACCAGCGTCTGGCAGATCACGCCCTGGAGCGTCGCAGCGAGCTGTGCGCGCACCTGCTGCTGCTGGTGGGGCGGGAACACGTCGATGACACGGTCGATCGTCTGCGGTGCGTCCTGCGTGTGCAGCGTCGCGAAGACGAGGTGACCGGTCTCCGCAGCCGTCAGGGCGACGGAGATCGTCTCGAGGTCGCGGAGCTCGCCGATGAGGATGACGTCCGGGTCCTGGCGCAGGACATGCTTGAGCGCGTTGTTGAAGCTATGGGTGTCCTGACCCACCTCGCGCTGATTCACCAGCGCCTTCTTGTGCGTGTGCATGAACTCGATCGGATCCTCGACGGTCACGATGTGGTCCGCTCGCGTCGAGTTGACGAGGTCGATGAGTGCCGCGAGGGTGGTGGACTTGCCGCTTCCCGTCGGTCCGGTCACCAGCACGAGCCCGCGCGGCAGCTGAGAGAGACCGGCCACGCTGTCCGGAACGCCGAGCTCCTGGAGTCCCTTGATCTCGGTCGGGATGAGTCGGAAGGCACCGCCGACCGCCCCACGCTGCTGATAGAGGTTGACGCGGAAGCGCGAGTTCGCGGAGATGGTGAACGCGAAGTCGAGCTCGAGTTCGCGCTCGAACATGGTGCGCTGGCGATCGTCCAGGATGCTGTACAAGGCCTCCTTGGAGCGCTCATGGCCCCATGGCTGAGCGGCACCGGCCGGAGTGAGCGCGCCATCGATGCGGACCATCGGTGGCGCTCCGACCGTCACGTGGAGGTCGGACGCGCCCAGCGTGACCACAGCCCGCAGGGCCGCGACGAGCTCAGGATCGGCGGCCGCCAGCGTGGCGCGCTCGCTGGGAGTGAGTGTGTGGAGGTCGTCCCCGTCACTCGCGTCGATGACCGTGGGACCGGCCGGCACAGGGACGGGAGCTGCGGCGGGTGGAACAGCGGCGGACACGGGCGGGAGGCTGTCTCTTATACACATCTGACGCTGCCGACGACGGA
>NZ_JBNDHX010000056.1:0-25342 GCF_056755275.1 Leifsonia sp. HAY1-4F | reverse complement strand
CCCGCAGTTGACGCTCACCCGAGAGAAACCGCAAGACGAAGAGGGACCGCCGTGCGGCCGCACGGCGGCCCTTCGTCGCTTCAGGAGCGGCTGCGCGACGGCAGCGTCACTCCCACTCGATCGTTCCCGGCGGCTTCGACGTCACGTCGAGCACGACCCGGTTCACGCCGTCCACCTCGTTGGTGATGCGGTTCGAGATCTTCGCCAGCAGGTCGTACGGGAGGCGCGTCCAGTCGGCGGTCATCGCATCTTCGCTCGACACCGGCCGCAGGACGATCGGGTGCCCGTAGGTGCGGCCGTCGCCCTGGACGCCGACCGAGCGGACGTCGGCGAGCAGCACCACCGGGCACTGCCAGATCTCCGCGTCGAGGCCCGCCGCCGTCAGCTCGGCGCGCACGATCGCATCCGCGTCGCGCAGCAGGTCGAGGCGCTCCTGCGTGACCTCGCCGACGATGCGGATGCCCAGACCGGGCCCGGGGAACGGCTGGCGGCCGACGATCGCCTCGGGAAGTCCCAGCTCGCGTCCGATCGCTCGCACCTCGTCCTTGAACAGGGTGCGGAGCGGCTCGACCAGCTCGAACTGGAGGTCCTCCGGCAGCCCGCCCACGTTGTGGTGGCTCTTGATGTTGGCGGTGCCGGCACCGCCGCCGGACTCGACCACATCCGGATACAGGGTCCCTTGGACGAGGAACCGGATCGGGTCGCCCTCGCTCGCCGCTTCGGCGATCAGGTCGGCCTGGGCCTTCTCGAAGACGCGGATGAACTCCCGGCCGATGATCTTCCGCTTGGTCTCCGGGTCGCTGACGCCGGCGAGCGCATCCAGGAACTGCTTCTGCGCGTTCACGGTCACCAGGCGCACCCCGGTGGCCGCGACGTAGTCCTCCTCGACCTGGCGCGCCTCGTCCTTGCGGAGCAGTCCGTGGTCGACGAAGACGCACACCAGCTGGTCACCGACCGCCTCGTGGACGAGCGCGGCCGCGACGGCGGAGTCGACGCCGCCGGACAGCGCGCAGATGACGCGGCCGGAGCCGACCTGCGCACGGATGGCCGCGACCTGGTCCGCGATCACGTTGCCGCTGTTCCAGTCGGCGGGGATGCCGGCGGCACGGTGCAGGAAGTTCTCGAGCACCGCTTGCCCGTACGTCGAGTGCTTGACCTCGGGATGCCATTGCACGCCGTACAGCCGGCGTGCGTCGTTGGCGAACGCCGCGACCGGCGTACCGTCGGTCGACGCCAGGACCTCGAAGCCCTCCGGCGCCCGGGCGACCGAGTCGCCGTGGCTCATCCAGGCGGTCTGCTCCTCCGGCTGCCCGTCGAGCAGGCTGCCGGACCGGGCGCCGTCCGCGATGCGCACCGCCGTCGACCCGTACTCCCGCTGCCCCGTCTTCGCGACCTCGCCGCCCAGGGCGGTCGCCATGATCTGGAAGCCGTAGCAGATGCCGAGCACCGGCACGCCGAGGTCGAAGATCGCCTCGTCGAGCCGCGGCGCGCCCTCCTCGTAGACCGATGAGGGTCCGCCGGACAGCACGATCCCGGAAGGGCGCTTGGCCGCGATCTCGGCAGCCGTCACCGTGTGCGGCACGATCTCGGAGTACACGTTCGCTTCCCGCACCCGGCGGGCGATCAGCTGCGCGTACTGCGCGCCGAAGTCGACGACGAGGACGGGCCCGGACGGGTTCGCGGAGTCGGCCCCGCTCAGGACATCGGTGAACGCAGGGTCTGCACTCATGGATTCTCCGCTAATTTGTCGCCTCCACGGGGATCACGGCTTCGGCCTCCCGGCCGGCCAGGTAGGACCGCACCTGCTTGGTGATGCGCGCCTCCACGAAGAACGAGAGGAACGGCACCACGCCGCCGAGGGCGATCATGACGAACTTCGCGAACGGCCAGCGCATCAGCGTCCAGAGGCGGAAGTCCGAGAACAGGTACACGACGTAGAGCCAGCCGTGAGCGATCAGGATGCCGGTGCTCAGATCCACACCGGTCGGGGCGACCGCGTTCTTGACCGGCACGAAGGTGAAGGCGCCGTAGTTGCTGAACGCGAAGAGCTCGTAGCCGAGCCCGTACTTCACGATCATCTCGCTGCAGAGGAGCAGCAGCATGATGCCGGTGACGTAGGCGAACACCTGGTAGAACCGGAGCGCCCTGCGGATCTTCGGGAAGTCTTCGAGCTTCGGGGCGAGGGGCATGCAGCTATTCTACGTTCCCTGCAGTGGCTGCTTCCTGCGCCGCCAGCTCCCGCTCCTCGTCCTCGCGCTGCTTGGCGTCCTTCACCAACCGGAACCAGAGGAACACCGCGAATCCGGCGAAGATGGCCCATTCGGCGGCGTAGAAGACGTTGAGCCAGTTCAGCTCGGTCTGGGCGATCGGCGGCGGGGAGTCGATCTGGACCAGGCCGTCCGGGGCACCACGCTCGACGACGTAGCCGGCGTACACGTCCATCCCGTCGACGCCCGTCCACAGGTTGTAGAGCTGGCCGATGCCGAGCGTCCGCATCCCTGTCGGGTCCTTCAACTTGTCGGTCGGAACTTCCGGCTGCTCGTCGGGGAGGATGCGGCCGACGACCCGCTGGGGCGTCTCCGGCGCCTCGCCAAGCCGCGCGACAGCGGCCTTCGCCGACGCCTCGTCGGGAGCCCAGCCGCGTGCGACGGCGAGCGCGGCACGGCTGCCGTCGCCACGCTCGATGTCGACGTGGCCGACCACCCACCAGCCGCTTCTGCCCTTGTTGAGCCGTCCGTGAAGCAGCTGATAGTCGCCCGGCACGAAAGAACCCGTGAACTCGACCAGCTGGCCGACCGCCACGTCGTGCAGCGGAGCCCCGGGCGTCGCCACCCGCGCGAGCGGGAGCACCGTCTCGGTCGGCGCCTCGACCGCCTTGCCCGAGTCGACCGCACGCTGCAGCTGCCACTGCCCGAGGGCGGCGAATCCCGCCGCGAGCAGCAGCGCGAACACCAGCGCGCCGATCCAGCGCGGGCGCAGCATCATCTGGAAGAGGGTCGTCTCGCCGGTGGACGTCGACGCTCCCGTGGTCGTTTCGATGGTCAGTCCCGTTCCCGTTCTCCGGCGTCCTGCTGCAGCATCGCCCGCTCGACCATCCGGTCGACGTCGGCCGTGGCCGCATCCACGAGCGCGATCTCCTCGTCGATCATGGGGGCGTTCCTCTTCTTCCGTTCGCGCCGGCGCCTCGGGCCGGCCCGTAGGATCATCGCACCGATCCTCTCGGAGTTCGCTGCGAGGATCGGACCGGCGACGGCCATGATGAGCACGTAGAGACCGGCGAACGGCTGGATGCGCGCATCCAGCCCCGCCGACAGCGACAGGGTCGCGAGGATGAGCGCGAACTCTCCCCGGTTCTGCAGGATCGCGGTGGTGTTGATGCCGCCTTGGACGCCCATCCCGTTGACCCACGCCACGAACTGCCCGGCGGCGATGTTGAGCACGATCGTCATCAGCACCGCGAGCAGGACCGGGACGAGGACCGACGGGAACAGGCCGGGGTTCAACGCCAGCCCGAAGTTCAAGAAGAAGAACGCCGCGAAGAGATCGCGCAGCGGGATCGCGATGTGCTCGATCTTGTTGCGGAACTTGGTCGCCCCGAGGACCAGCCCGATCAGGAACGCGCCGATCGCGTCGGTCACGCCGAGGACCTCGCCGACGCCGGCGAACAGCACGGCGAATCCGAAGAACAGGATGGTGAACAGCTCGTCGTCCTTCGTGCGGAACAGCCGCGAGACGAACCGGCCGCCGAACCGGGCGAGGGTGAACATCACCACCAGGAAGACGAACGCGACCGTGAGCTTCCCGACGACCGGCCAGAAGTCGGTCTCGCCGCTCAGCACCACCGACACGATGGCCAGGTAGATCGCGATGAAGATGTCCTCGACGACGGTCACGCCGAGGATCATCGGCGTCTCTCTGTTCGCGAGCCGCCGCAGCTCGATGAGCAGCTTGGTGACGATCGCGGACGAGGATGTGGCGGTCATCCCGGCGATGATCAGCGCTTCCCGGGTCCCCCAGCCGACCCAGAAGCCGAATGCGAGCCCGACGCCCATGTTGATGAGGATGTACGAGCCGCCGGAGACGATCAGCTTGCCGAAATTGCCGAAGAACTCGTCCTGATCGAACTCCAGGCCCAGGGTGAAGAGCAGCAGGATGAGCCCGAAGATCGCGATGAGCTCGATGTAGTCGCTGTCGAAGTTGAGGGGGAACCAGCCGGTGTGCGGGCTCGCGAGCAGGCCGACGATCATGTAGATCGGAATCGCGGGGAGACCCACCAGCCGGCCGAGGCGCCCGAGCACGTACGCGACGAGAAGGAGGATCCCGAGAACGATGAGGTCTGCGCCGAGATGCATCGTCGATCAGCCTCCGGGCGGCGCGTCGGCGGTGACCCGGTGGGCGACCTCGCCCGTGCGGAAGAACGAGAACGCCTTCGCGACCTTCTCCGGCGTCCCGGCCACCACGAGGGTGTCCCCCGGGAAGACCTTGAAGTCGGGAGCCGGCGCCGGGTTGGCGGAGTCGCCGCGCACCACGGCCACGACCGTGAGCCCGACGAAGCCGCGGTCGCCGGGGGCGCCGAGCTGCTGTCCGGCGATGTAGTCGTCGTAGTCGACGGTGAACCAGTCGATGCTGAGGCCCGGGATCTGATCGAGCGCCGTCAGCGCCTCGGTGATCTGCGTGCCGCCGAGCAGCTCGGCGAGGGTGTGGGCCTCGTCCTCGTTCAGCCGGAGGGAGACCTTGGTGACGTCGGCCCCGTCCTCGTGGTCCGAGAAGGTGATCAGGTCGCTGTGACCGGAGCGGTGCGCGATGACCCCGACCTTGCCGCCGTCGTCGGTGACGAACGTGTGCAGCACCCCGACACCGGGCAGTTTGACCCGTCGAACGTCTACCATCATCCGTCTCCATTCGCCGGGTTCGCCGGCCTTGGGGGTACGGTTCCAGTCTACCGGAGGCGCGCAGGGGCCCTCCGGGAGATCGCTCTCCGCGGAAGGCCGCCCGGCCTCCGCTCTCCGGTCGTTCGGCGCCTACGACTGCGACTTCGCCGCCGCGGCATCCACCTCGACGATGTCGGGGGCCTCGAGCCGGATGCGGTCGGCTGACTCGTCGTCGGGCTGCAGCTGGCTGGCGCGCTCGGCCTCGACGCGCTTGAGGTAGGTGCGAACTTCGCGGTCCTCGCGGCCGGCGTCCCAGCCGAGCACCCGTGCCATCAGGGAGGCCGCGACCGGGGCCGCGGACGCGCCGCGGTCCCACGCCTCGATGGAGATGCGCGTCCGTCGCGCGAGCACGTCCTCCAGGTGCAGCGCGCCCTCGTGGGTGGCCGCATAGACGACCTCCGCCCCGACGTAGTCGTCGGCGCCGGGCAGCGCGTCGGCGAGGGACGGGTCCTCGCGGATGAGCGCGAGGATGTCCTCGGCGCACGTTCCGTACCGGTTCAGCAGGTGCTCGATCCGCGCCACGTGCAGCCCCGACTCCTGCGCGATCCGGTACCTGCGGTTCCACGCCGCCTGGTAGCCCTCCGCGCCGACCAGCGGGATCTCCATCGTGGTGGACTCGGGGATGCGCCCGTCGAGTGCGCTCACCGCGGCATCCACGGCATCCTTCGCCATCACGCGGTACGTCGTCCACTTGCCGCCGGCGATCACGACGAGGCCGGGCACCGAGTGGGCGACGAGGTGCTCGCGCGAGAGCTTCGACGTCTGCTCGGACTCGCCTGCGAGCAGGGGACGCAGTCCGGCGTAGACGCCCTCGACGTCCTCCCGGGTCAGCGGGACGTTCAGCACCTCGTTCACGTGCGCGAGCAGGTAATCGATGTCGACCGCGGTCGCCGCCGGGTGCGCCTTGTCCAGGTGCCAGTCGGTGTCGGTCGTGCCGATCAGCCAATGGCGGCCCCACGGGATGACGAACAGCACGCTCTTCTCCGTGCGCAGCAGGAGGCCCATCTTGGACTGGAACCGGTCGCGCGGCACGACGAGGTGGATGCCCTTGGATGCGCGGACCTTGAACTGGCCGCGCTCGCCCACCATCGCCTGGGTATCGTCCGTCCACACGCCGGTCGCGTTGACGACCTGCTTCGCACGGATGTCGAACCGCTCGTCGGTCTCCAGGTCGTGCGCCCGGACGCCGACGACGCGCTCGCCGACCTTGATGAAGCCCTCGACCCGCACGCGGGGAGCCACATGCGCGCCGTAGTGCGCCGCGGTGCGGACCAGGTTCGCGACGTAGCGGGCGTCATCCACCTGGGCGTCGTAGTACGTGATCCCGCCCACGAGCGCGTCCTTGTTCAGCGACGGGATGGCGTTCAGCACCTGCCGCTTGCTCAGGTGCCGGTGATGCGGGACGCCGGGAGGGCGCCCGCCGGTGTACGAGAAGATGTCGTACAGCATCATCCCGGCGCCGACGTAGAAGCGCTCCCACACGCGCTGGTGCAGCGGGTACAGGAAGCGCACCGGCTTCACCAGGTGCGGCGCGATGCGCTGCAGAAGCAGGCCGCGCTCGATCAGGGCCTCCCGGACGAGCCGGAAGTCGAGCTGTTCGAGATAGCGGATGCCGCCGTGCACCAGCTTCGACGACCGGCTGGAGGTTCCGGAGGCGAAGTCCCGCGCCTCGACGAGGCCCGTGGTCAGGCCACGCGTCGCGGCGTCCACGGCCGAGCCCGCACCGACGATGCCGCCGCCCACGACGAGGATGTCGAGCTCGGTGTTCTTGAGCGCCGAGATCGCGGCCGCACGCTCGGCTGGACCGAGCCGCGACGGATACGTCACGGCCGGGTGGGAGGCGGGGGTGGCGTTCCTGTTGCCGCCCGGAGCTGAATCTGTCATTCGTTCTCTCCCTCCCCGGCCGCCGTCGGCCGGACTGCACCTACCGCACCGTGTACTACCGCGTCGTGTAGGGCGCGACGACGACCTCGACGCGCTGGAACTCCTTCACATCCGAGTATCCCGTCGTGGCCATGCTGCGGCGCAAGGCTCCCACGAGATTCGCAGAGCCCTCGGCCACCGGAGCCGGGCCGTACAGGATCTCCTCGAGCGGCGCGACCTGGCCCACCGCGACGCGATTGCCACGCGGAAGCTGCGCGTGGTGCGCCTCCGCACCCCAGTGCCAGCCGCCGCCCGGCGCGTCCGTGGCACGCGCGAGCGTCGTGCCGAGCATCACCGCGTCCGCGCCGCAGGCGATCGCCTTGACGATGTCGCCCGAGCTCCCGAGGCCGCCGTCGGCGATGACGTGCACGTAGCGGCCGCCGGACTCGTCCATGTAGTCCCGGCGAGCGCCGGCGACGTCCGCGACCGCGGTGGCCATGGGCGCGTGGATGCCGAGGGTCGAGCGGGTGGTGGAGGCGGCTCCCCCGCCGAACCCGACGAGCACGCCGGCCGCACCGGTGCGCATCAGGTGCAGCGCGGCCGTGTAGGTGGCCGCGCCTCCCACGATGACCGGCACATCCAGCTCGTAGATGAACTTCTTGAGGTTGAGCGGCTCGACGTTCTTCGAGACGTGCTCGGCGGATACCGTGGTGCCGCGGATGACGAACAGGTCGACGCCCGCCTCCACCACGGTCTCGTACAGTTCCTGGGTCCGCTGCGGGGACAGCGCCCCGGCCACCGTGACGCCGCCCTCGCGGATCTCCGCGAGACGACGGGTGACGAGCTCCGGCTTGATGGGCTCCGAGTAGATCTCCTGCATGCGGTTGGTCGCGCGCTCGGCCGGAAGCTCCCGGATCTCCGCGAGCAGCGGCTCCGGGTCCTCGTACCGGGTCCAGAGTCCCTCGAGGTCGAGGACGCCGAGGCCGCCGAGCTGACCCATCATGATCGCGGTGGTCGGCGAGACGACCGAGTCCATGGGAGCGGCGAGGAAGGGGATCGCGAACTGGTACGCGTCGATCGTCCACGAGACCGAGACGTCCTCCGGGTCGCGGGTGCGCCGGCTCGGAACCACGGCGACGTCGTCGAAGGCGTACACACGGCGGGCGCGCTTGGCGCGGCCGATCTCGATCTCCATACTCACGCGGTTCAGTCTAGGCCGCGGGAGTGACTGGGCCAGTGCCCGGGAAGCGTGGGAAGGTGGTGGGGTGACCGTCGAAGCCGAACCTCTCAGCCGCCTCCGCCAGCGCACCAGCGAGAAGTGGGGCGAGTATCCCGACGATGTCCTGCCGCTCTTCGTCGCCGAGATGGACTATCCGCTCGCGGCTCCGATCGCCCACGCGCTGCACGCGGCCGTCGACCGCAGCGACACCGGCTACATCGGGCCGGACGACCGCGTGAAGCGCGCGTTCGCCGATTACGCGCTGACCCGCTGGAACTGGACGGTCGACCCGGCGCGGACCCGGACGACCACCGACGTCAGCGTCGTCATCGTCGAAGCGCTGCGGTCCCTGATCGAGCCGGGCGACCGGGTCGTCATCACGCCTCCCGTCTACCCGCCTTTTTTCGAGCTCATCCCGGAGGCCGGCGGCGTGGTCGAGGAGGTCCCGCTGCTCGAGGGCGGCGCGGACGGCGCGGGCTGGGCTCTCGACCTCGCCGGCCTGGAGCGCGCGTTCGCCGGCGGTGCGAAGGCGTTCCTGCTCTGCAATCCGCACAACCCGCTCGGCCTCGTGCATCCCCGCGCCGAGTTGGAGGCGGTGGCTGCGCTGGCCGCGCACCACGGCGTGTCCGTCGTCAGCGACGAGGTGCATGCGCCGCTCACGCACTCGGATGCGACGTTCACCCCGTTCCTGTCCGTGTCGGAGGACGCACGGCGCATCGGCATCGCCGCCCACTCCGCCAGCAAGGCGTGGAACCTCGCCGGCCTGAAGTGCGCGCTCTTCGTGACCGCTTCAGCGGAGCAGGCGGAGCGCATCCATGCCCTGCCCATCGAGGTCGAGGTGCGCACCAGCCTGTTCGGGCGCATCGCGAGCGAGGCCGCCTACGGCTCCGGCCAGGAGTGGCTGGATGGGGCGCTCCAGTCCATCGAGGCGAACCGGATGCTGCTCTCGGTGCTCCTGACCGATCGACTCCCGCATGTGCGCTACCGCGAGCCGCACGCCAGCTACCTGGCGTGGCTGGACCTGCGCGAGCTCGGCTGGGGCGATCACCCGTCGACGCGCATCCTCGAGGAGGCACGGGTGGCGCTCATCGCCGGGACCGACTTCGGCGCGCAAGGCGCGGGCTTCGTCCGCCTCAACTTCGCCTGCTCGCCGAGGTCTGCTCCTCGGCCGCTCAGCGGCGGTAGTTCGGGGCCTCGACCACCATCTGCACGTCGTGCGGGTGCGACTCCTTCAGGCCCGCCGCGGTGATGCGGACGAACTTGCCGCGCGACTTCAGCTCCGGGATGGTGCGCGCGCCCACGTAGAACATGGACTGACGCAGGCCGCCGACGAGCTGGTACGCCACGGCGGAGAGCGGGCCGCGGAACGGCACCTGACCCTCGATGCCCTCGGCGATCAGCTGCTCGTCGCTCGGCACGTCCGCCTGGAAGTAGCGGTCGCGCGAGTAGGACGTCTTCTTGCCGCGGGTCTGCAGCGCGCCGAGCGAGCCCATCCCGCGGTACTTCTTGAACTGCTTGCCGTTGACGAAGACCAGGTCGCCCGGGGATTCGGCGGTTCCGGCGAGCAGGGAACCGAGCATGACGCTGTCCGCGCCCGCGACCAGCGCCTTGGCGATGTCGCCGGAGTACTGGAGGCCGCCGTCGGCGATGAGCGGGACGTTCGCCTCGCGGGCCGCCAGGGACGCCTCGTAGACCGCGGTGACCTGCGGCACGCCGACACCGGCGACGACGCGCGTGGTGCAGATCGAGCCCGGGCCGACGCCCACCTTGATCGCATCCGCTCCCGCATCGATCAGCGCCTGGGCACCGGAACGAGTGGCCACGTTGCCGCCGATCACGTCGATGTGCGACGCGCGCGGCTCGGCCTTGAGGCGACGGATGATGTCGAGCACGCCGGCGCTGTCGCCGTTGGCCGTGTCGACGACGAGGAGGTCGACGCCCGCATCCACCAGGGTCATCGCTCGGTCCCAGGCGTCGCCGAAGAAGCCGATCGCGGCGCCGACGCGCAGCCGGCCCTCCTCGTCCTTCGTGGCGTCGGGATACTTCTCGCTCTTGTCGAAGTCTTTGACCGTGATGAGGCCGCGGAGCTTGCCGTCCGCATCCACCAGGGGCAGCTTCTCGATCTTGCGCTCGGCGAAGATGGCGACCGCCGAGTCGGGATCGATGCCCACCGGCGCCGTGATCAGCGGCTGGCGGGTCATGACGTCGCGGACGGCGGTCGTCGAGCGCTCGAACGGCGAGACGAAGCGCATGTCGCGGTTGGTGATGATGCCGACAAGAGTGCCGTCCGGCTCGACCACGGGCAGCCCGCTGACCCGGAACTGGCCGCACAGCGCATCCACCTCTTCGACGGTCGCGTCGGGCGTCGTCGTCACCGGGTTGGTGATCATGCCCGACTCGGACCGCTTCACCTTGTCGACGTGGGCCGCCTGGTCCTCGATCGAGAGGTTGCGGTGGATGATGCCGATGCCGCCCTGGCGCGCCATGGCGACGGCCATGCGCGACTCGGTGACGGTGTCCATCGCGCTCGAGAGCAGCGGTGTCGCCATCGAGATGCGCTTGGTCAGGCGAGTAGAGGTGTCAGCCTCGCTCGGGATGACGTCCGTGTGCCCGGGAAGGAGCATCACGTCGTCGTAGGTCAAACCGATGAAACCGAACGGATCCGCCTGATCCATCTCACCCCTATCAAGGTTGCGCCACTGTGGATGCTCAATGGTAACGGCAGAACCTGGGCGGGTATTCCGCCCGGTCCGGCTCTAGTCGACGCGGGCGAGATCCAGCTCCGGCGCGCGCCTGCCCTGACGTGCCGCGACGATCAGGTCGACGCTGAGGATGAGCAGCGCCACCCACACGATCGCGAACCCGAGCCAGCGCTCCGGCGGCATCGCTTCGTGGAGGATGGCGACGCCCACGATGAACTGGATGAACGGGGCGAAGTACTGGATGAACCCCATGTAGACCAGCGGCAGACGGCGGGAGGCCGCGGCGAAGAACAGGAGGGGGACGGCCGTGATGACACCGGCGGCGGCCAGCAGGACGGTGTGCCAGACGCTCACCGTGCCGAGGGTGAGTCCCGCCGTGACGCCGACCACGATCAGCTGGATGACGGCCACGGGCGTGAGCCACATGGTCTCCAGCGTCAAGCCGGAGAGAGCATCCACCCGGCCGCCGACCCGCTTCTTGATCAGGCCGTACAGGCCGAACGAGAAGGCGAGGATGAGCGCGATCCACGGCAGCGAGCCGTAGCCGATCGCAAGGACGACCACGGTGATCACGCTGACGCCGACCGCCACCCACTGGGCGACACGGAGGCGCTCGCGCTGAACGATGACGCCGAGGAAGACAGTCACGATGGGGTTGATGAAGTAGCCGAGCGCGGCCTCGACGACGTGCCCGCTCACGGTCGCGATGACGTAGGTCTGCCAGTTGACGTAGATCAGGGCGCCGGCGAGGCCCATCGTGAGCAGCACACGCCGGTCGGTCAGCAGCCGGCCGAAGGTGCGCCATGCGCGCATGACCGTCAGTGCGATCGCGCAGAAAACGAGCGAGAAGACCACCCGCCAGGCCACGATCTCCCAGGCTCCCGACGGCACCAGCGCCAGGAAATAGATGGGGAGGATTCCCCAGAGCAGGTACGCGGAGATCGCGTAGACCAGGCCCGAGGTGCGGTGCGCGGTGAGGTCGTGCTGTGGTGCTGTCACTTGCCTGACTCTACCTCCGGCCTCCGACACCCGCGGCGTGCACATTCGTGACGAATGTCGCCCCCACGAGCCTCCACGTGCACATTCGTGACGAATGTCGCCCGCTGTCGGTGGACCCGGAAACGACGAACGGCCCGGCTGCGCGAAGCAGCCGGGCCGTCGGAAGCGGGGTTCGTCAGCGGACGACGACCGCCAGCACGTCGCGGGCCGAGAGGACGAGGTAGTCCTCGCCGCCGAACTTGACCTCGGTGCCGCCGTACTTGGAGTAGATGACCTTGTCGCCGACGGAGACGTCGAGCGGGACGCGGTTGCCGTTGTCGTCTATGCGGCCGGGGCCTACGGCGACGACCTCGCCCTCCTGCGGCTTCTCCTTGGCGGTGTCGGGGATGACCAGACCGGAAGCAGTGGTCTGCTCAGCCTCGACCTGCTTGATGACGATGCGATCCTCGAGCGGCTTGATGGAGACCGACACGTTGACCCCTTTCCTGTGAAGAACAGTGTCTCGACTAAGACTGAATTAGCAAACTCGCACTGAGAGTGCTAACCCGAGTCTAGGGGGAGAGTTAGCAGTCACGCAACGTGAGTGCCAGGTGGCGCGAAACGGCCAGGGTAGCGTTGACCCCATGGAACGGTCCGAGCTCGTAGCCCTGCTGAGTCCAGAGGGTCTGCGCCTGCTCGACGCGCTGCCGCCCTATCGCAGCGAGCAGGATGTGCTGCGGATCGTCAGCGACCTGCGCAAGCAGGGCCACTCCCCCGCCCTCGTCGCCGCCGTGCTCACCCAGTCCAAGCTGCGCAGGAAGGCGGAGGCCAAGTTCGGCGACTTCGCCTCCCGCATGCTCTTCACGGAGGCCGGGCTCGAGCAGGCGACGCGCCTCCCGGTGGCGGCCCATCACGCGGGACGGTTCCGCTCGGCGGGCATCCGCCGCGTCGCCGACCTCGGGTGCGGCATCGGCGGCGACGCGCTCGCGTTCGCCGCCCTCGAGCTGGAGGTCACCGCGATCGAGGCCGACGAGGTGACCGCGGCCATCGCCTCCTTCAACCTGGCGCCCTTCCCGAGCGCTGCGGTCGAGAACCAGTGCGCCGAGGATGTGGACCTGCGCGAGATCGACGGCGTCTTCCTCGACCCCGCGCGTCGCACGCCGGGCCACACGCAGACGGAACGGCTCACCGACCCCGACGACTACACGCCCTCCCTCGGGTTCGCGTACGAACTCGCCACCGGGCGCTCCGTCGGCCTGAAGCTGGGGCCGGGCTTCGACCGCGACCTCATCCCCTCGACCGCCGAGGCCCAGTGGGTGTCGGCCGACGGTCAGGTGGTCGAGTTGGGCCTCTGGTTCGGCGCGCTCGCCCGGCCAGGCATCCGGCGAGCGGCGCTCGTGCTGCGCGGCGACCAGACCGACGAGCTGGTCGCTGACGCGGACAGCGAGGACGAGGAAACGGGACCGCTCGGCGAGTACCTGTACGAACCCGACGGCGCGGTCATCCGGGCCCGGCTCATCGGCGACCTCGCGCGCAGGATCGGTGGCCGGATGCTGTCCGAGCAGATCGCATACATCACCGCGGACGCTCCGGTCGAGACGCCGTTCGCTGCAGGATTCCGCATCCTGGAGCCGCTTCCGTACGCCGAGAAGGAGCTCAAGCGGGCGCTGCGTCAGCGCGGCATCGGCACGCTGGAGATCAAGAAGCGGGGCGTGGATGTCGACCCGGCCGTGCTGCGCCGGCGCCTGGCCTTGAACGGCGACCGCCCGGCGACCCTGATCCTCACCAGGGTCGCCGGGCGGCACACCGCGCTGCTCGCCGAACGGCTCTGAGGCCGCCCGGCGAACCGCGTCAGTCCGTCAGGCTCAGTACGTCGAGGAGTAGTGCGCCAGGCTCGCGAAGACGATCACGAGGAAGATCCAGTAGATGATCGCGATCACGATCGCGACGAATCCGAGGATGATTCCGGTCAGCCAGAAGCCGCGAGCCTGCGGCTCCTTGTTGCGGCCGATGAACCCGAGCACGACGGCGGCGATTCCGAAGAGGACACCGATGCCCCACGCGAGGTTGATCACGATGCCGACGATGCCGCCGACCAGGGACAGGATGCTCAGGATGGGCGACTTGGCCGCCGGCTGACCGTACGGCTGCTGGTAGCCCGGCGCGGGCTGACCGTAGGCGGGCTGACCGTAGGGCTGCCCCGGCTGCTGACCGTAGGGCTGCTGTCCGTACGGCTGGCCCGGCTGCTGCCCGTACGGCTGCTGGTAGGGCTGGCCGTATCCCGGCGCGGGCGGCTGCTGACCATATCCCGGTGCCGGCGGCTGCTGACCGTAGTCGGGCGCGGGAGGCTGCTGGCCGTAGTCCGGTGCGGGCGGCGGGACAGCGCCGGTGTCGCCCGCCGGCGGCACGGGAGGGGGCGGTGGGACCGAGCCGTTCTCTGCGTTGGGGTCCACCGGGTCGGTGGGAGCGTTCGGATCGGTCATGGGACCCATCTCCTTCATGCTGGAAGCTGGCGGTCGGCGGCTCCCGCGGGAAGAGACTTCCTGAGAGAACGCTGTATCGCCTCCATCGTGGCAGTCACCCAGCGGGGGTGTCAACGCAGCGTCTCAGCCGGTGACCTGAATCTCGGTGACGGGAAGGGTCGAATCCGCCGAGAATGTCAGCTCGCTGGGTCCGTGCCCGGCCAGGATCAGCTGCGCGCCCAGGGCGGCGATCATCGCCCCGTTGTCGGTGCACAGCGAGAGAGCAGGGATGCGCAGAGCGACGCCCGCCTCTGCCGCGCGCGCGACGGCGAGCTGCCGGACCCGTGCGTTGGCGACCACCCCGCCGCCCAGCAGCAGCCGCGGCACGTCGTGGTCGCGGCAGGCGGCCAGCGCCTTCGTGATGAGGACGTCGACGACCGCTTCGCGGAAGGATGCGGCGACATCCGCCGTCGGCACCTCCTCGCCGGCGTCCTGCCGCTGTTCGACCCAGCGGGCGACGGCCGTCTTGAGGCCGGAGAAGGAGAAGTCGTAGCGGTGCTGCTCGAGGTCTTTCGGCCGCGTCAGCCCGCGGGGGAACCGGATGGCGCGAGGGTCGCCGTCCGCCGCCACGCGATCGATCTGCGGACCGCCGGGATAGGGCAGCCCGAGCACCCGCGCGACCTTGTCGAACGCCTCCCCCGCGGCATCGTCGATGGTCTCGCCGAGCAGGCGGACATCCGAGACGAGGTCGCGCACGAGCAGCAGCGAGGTGTGGCCACCGGACACGAGGAGCGCGATCGTGGGGAGTTCGACGGGATGCCCGGGGCCGCCGGCCGCGTCCAGCAGGTCGGCGCCGACATGCCCGACGAGGTGGTTCACCGCGTAGAGCGGCTTGCCCAGCGACACGGCGAGCGCTTTCGCCGCTCCGACGCCGACCATGAGCGCTCCGGAGAGGCCGGGTCCGCTGGTGACCGCAATCGCATCCACGTCCGCCAGCTCGATGCCGGCGTCCGCCACCGCGGTCCGCAGCGTCGGTTCGAGTGCTTCCAGATGCGCCCGCGCCGCGACCTCCGGGACGACTCCGCCGTACCGGGCGTGCTCCTCCATCGACGAGGCGATCGTGTTGGCGAGCAGGGTCGTGCCGCGGACGATGCCGACGCCGGTCTCGTCGCAGGAGGTCTCGATCCCGAGCACCAGGGGGCCGTCGTCCGTCGTAGCGGGATGGGTCATGCGGTCGTCTCCGGGGTGGGCATGGATGTGGCCGGGTCGCCGAGACGCATGACGACCGCATCCACGCCATCGGGCTGGTAGTACTTCGGGCGCACGCCGATCTCCTCGAACCCCAGCTCCCGGTACAGCGACTGGGCTCCCGGATTGTCGGCCCGGACCTCGAGGAACACCTCGCGCGCTCCGCGGTCCCGCGCCTCGGCGAGCAGAGCCAGCATGAGCGTCCGCCCGACGCCGCGTCGGCGCGCATGCGGAGCCACCGCGATGGTCTGGATGTCGCCCTCGCCTCCGCCGCGCGGTGCGAGCAGGCCTGCATAGCCGTCGATCCGCTCGGGCGTCGCCGGTTCGAAGGCGACGAGGTAGTACCCGTGCTCGCCGGCCACCTCCGATCGCATCGACCGCTCCGACCACGCGTCGGTGACGAAGGTCGATCGCTCCAGCTCCATGATGGCCGGCACGTCCTCGACCACTGCCCGCCGGAGCCGGTACTCCGGGTGACCGGATGCGCTCATGCCGTCACCCGCTTGGGTCCGGCCGACAGCGTCACATCCGGCGAGCGCAGATAGAGGGCGTCGTCTGCATCCATCGACAGTCCGTTGGCGTAGCGGAGCTCGGCGAGCATCCCGAGCCGGCCGGCCGGAACCACCGCCGCATCGAAGCGCGGGATCTCGGGATGCGGGAGTTCGTCGGGCTTTCCGAGCCCCGGTCCGTCGAGACGCACGGGCAGCCCGAACGCGTCCGTGCCGGAGTAGGCGGTCCAGTAGCGCTCGCGCCTGCGGGCGTCGGTCACGACCAGCAGCGGGCCCGTGACGCCTGCGGCATACCTCTCGTAGGCCACGGCGTCGTGGCTGACCACCGGCACGAGCGGCTTGCCCGCGCCGAAGGCGAACGCCTTCGCGGCGGCGATGCCGACGCGGAGACCGGTGAACGGGCCGGGTCCCATCCCCGCGACCACACCGGAGAGTGCGCTCACCTCGACGCCTGCGACCGTCAGCGCCTCCTCGATCAGGGAACCGATCACTTCGGCGTGGCGCATCGTGTCGGTCTCGATGAGCTCGCAGAGGACGCCGCCCTCCCGGTCGACGACCGCCACGCTGGTGCCGGCGGACGTGTCGATGGCGAGGAGCATGCTTCCAGCCTAAGCGGGATCGATGGAGGCCGGACCCGGGGAGGCCGCCCAGCGCGGCCCGAAGCCGGTGATCCGGACGGTGCGTGGCTCATCCAGCTCGTCGAGGTCGTCGGACTCGTCGGGCTCGCCAGCGCCCCGGCCGCCGGCCTCAGCGACCCACTGCTCGGCGCCGGTCGGCCGTTCGATCTCGACTTCGAGCCACGACTCCGCGACGCCCTCGAGCATCCCGCTGCCCCACTCGACCACGACGACCGATCGCGCGAAGTCGATGTCGAGGTCGTCGAGCTCCAGCGCACTCGAGAGCCGGTACGCGTCCACGTGCACCAGGGGCGTGCCGCCGGAGAGGCTGGGATGCGTCCGCGCCAGCACGAAGGTCGGGCTCGTCACGGGACCGCGCACGTCCAGACCCTCGCCGATCCCGCGGGTCAGGGTCGTCTTCCCCGCGCCGAGCGGACCCGTGAGGACGACGAGGTCGCCCGCCCGCAGGACCGTCGCCAGCTCCCGGCCGAGGGCGTGCATTCCGGCGGCCGTCGCGACGCGGCGGGTGAACGGAAGCGGCAGCGCACCCGGCGCATCCGGCCCGCCGTGCGTACCCGGCGCATCCATCACCGGCCTCCCCCGACGAAGGTCCGTTCGAGCCGGCCGCCGAGCCGCGTGACGATCTCGTAGTTGATGGTGCCGGCCGCCTCGGCCCAGTCGTCCGCACTCGGGACGCCGGTCGCGGGGTCGCCGAACAGCACGACCTCGTCGCCCACGGCCACCTCGAGGTCACCGACGTCGACCACGAACTGGTCCATGGCCACGCGGCCGCTCACCCGGAAGGTCCGCCCGCTGATCGACACCGGCGCCGCGTTGGAGGCATGCCTCGGGATGCCCTCCGCATAGCCGAGCGGGACGAGGACCAGCGTCGTCTCCTTCTCGGTGCGGTAGGTGTAGTCGTAGGAGACGCCTTTGCCCGCGGGCACGCGGCGCACCGCGGCGACGCGGCCGCGGAGCGTCATCGCCGGACGCAGTCCCATTTCAGCGGTTAACGCCGCGGACCGCCCGAACGGCGACAGCCCGTAGGCGGCGATGCCCAGCCGCACCAGGTCGTACCGCGCCTCCGGAAGCGAGAGCGCAGCCGCGCTCGCCGCCAGGTGCCGCAGCTCAGGAGTGAGCCCGGCGATTCGTGCGCGCTCCAGCGCCCGCTCGAAGACGGCCACCGCGGCCCGGTCGTCCTCCGGCGAGGCGTTCGACACATGGGAGAAGATGCCGCGGACGACGACACGGCCGGCGGTCTCCAGCTCCCGCGCCCGGGCGAACACCGCCTCCCAGTCCGATTCGGCGATGCCGTTGCGGCTCAGTCCCGTCTCCACCTTCAGCTGGAGGAAGACCGGCCGCTCGCCGTCCGCGGCTGCGGCCGCCGCCTCCAGTTGCGCACGCGAGGAGATGCCCAGATCGAGACGTGCACGGACGGCCGCTGCGAAGTCCTCGTCGGGATCGTGCAGCCAGGCGAGCACCGGCGCCGCGATCCCGGCCTCCCGGAGTGCGAGCCCTTCGGCGATGTCCGCTACGCCGAGCCAGTCGGCGCCTCCGGCGAGCGCCGCCCGCGCGCACTCCACCGCCCCATGCCCGTACGCGTCGGCCTTGACGACCACCATGACGTGCGGCGTGCCGACCAGCTCGCGCAAGCGGACGACGTTCGCGGTCACCGCATCCAGATCGACCACCCGCTCGCGGAAGGCGGTCACGGCGCGGTCTCCGTCACGACGAATGCCGTCGCGACTCCGGCATCGTGGGACATCGACACGTGGATGCGGACGATACCCCGCTCACGCACCTGCGCCTCGACGACGTTGTGCAGCACGAAACCGGGGTTCCTCTCCTCGTCCGGGACGATCTCCAGGTCGTGCCAGCGCACGCCCTCCGAGCCGCCGAGCGCCTTGATCAGCGCCTCCTTCGCGGCGAACCGCGCCGCGAGGGAGTGCACGGGCAGCGGCCGCTCCGCCTCCGTGAAGAGCCGTTCGCGCAGCTTCGGCGTGCGCGCGATCGACCGCTCGAAGCGCGCGAGATCGACCACATCGACTCCGATGCCGGCGATCACGGCCTCACTCCACGGTGACGGACTTGGCCAGGTTGCGCGGCTGGTCCACGTCCAGGCCCTTCGCCGCCGAGAGCTCCATCGCGAAGATCTGCAGCGGGACGACGGCCAGCAGCGGCTCGAAGAGCGGCGCGGCGAGCGGGATGCGGATGACCTCGTCGGCGAACGGCAGCACAGCGGCATCCCCGGCCTCGGCGATCGCGATGACGCGGGCGCCGCGCGCACGGATCTCCTGGATGTTCGAGACGACCTTCTTGTGCAGCTCGTCCGACCACCGGGGGCTCGGCACCACCACGAAGACCGGCTGACCGGGCTCGATCAGCGCGATCGGACCGTGCTTGAGCTCGCCGGCCGCGAAGCCTTCCGCGTGGATGTACGCGAGCTCCTTGAGCTTCAGTGCACCCTCCAGCGCGATCGGGTAGCCGACGTGGCGGCCGAGGAAGAGCACGGAGCGGGTGTCCGACATCCACTTGGCCAGCTGGGCGATCTCGCCGTGCGACTCGAGCACGGTCGCGATCTTGCCGGGCACGGCGAGCAGCTCGGCGATCGCGTCGCGCTGCCGGGAGCCGTCGAGGGTGCCGCGGATCCGCGCCAGGTGCAGGCCGAACAGGTATAGCGCCGTGATCTGCGCGACGAACGCCTTGGTCGACGCGACCGCCACCTCCGGCCCGGCGTGCGTGTAGAGGGCCGCATCCGACTCGCGCGGGATGGTCGCACCCTGGGTGTTGCAGACCGAGATCGCCTTCGCGCCGGCCTCGCGGGCGTACTTGACCGCCATCAGCGTGTCCATCGTCTCGCCGGACTGGCTGATCGAGATGACCAGCGTGCCCTCCGTCAGCACCGGCTCGCGGTAGCGGAACTCGTGGCTGAGCTCCACGTTCACGGGGACGCGGGCCCACTTCTCGATCGCGTAGCTGCCGACGATGCCCGCGTACGCGGCGGTGCCGCACGCGATGATCGTGATGCGGTCGATGCCGGCGAAGTACTCGTCGCCCAGCGCATCCAGCTCCGGGATGTGGACGGCGTCGTCCACGATGCGCCCGCGCAGGGTGTTGGCTACGGCGTCCGGCTCTTCGGAGATCTCCTTGGCCATGAAGGACGACCAGCCGCCCTTCTCGGCGGCCGAGGCATCCCACGCCACCTCGAACGGCTCGACCTCGACCGGCGCGCCGGCGAAGTCGGTGACAGTGACGTTGTCCGGCGTGATGGTGACGATCTGGTCCTGGCCGATCGCCATCGCCCGGCGGGTGTGCTCCACGAACGCCGCGACGTCGGAGCCGAGGAAGTTCTCGCCGTCGCCCAGCCCGATGACGAGCGGAGAGTTGCGGCGCGCGCCGACGACGACGTGCGGCTGGTCCTGGTGCATCGCGAGCAGCGTGAACGCACCCTCGAGACGCGAGACGACCGCCTGGAACGCCTCCGGCAGGTCGCCGGTGCGGCGGTACTCGCGGCCCAGCAGGACGGCGGCGACCTCGGTGTCGGTCTCCGACTCGAATGCGAAGCCGTCGGCGAGCAGCTCGTCCTTCAACGTGGAGAAGTTCTCGATGATGCCGTTGTGGATCACGGCGAGGCGACCGTCGTCGCCCAGGTGCGGGTGCGCGTTGACGTCGGTCGGGCCGCCGTGGGTCGCCCAGCGGGTGTGGCCGATGCCGGTCTGTCCGTTCGGGATGGGGTGCTCTTGCAGCTCGTCGGTCAGCACCGACAGCTTGCCCGCCTTCTTAGCGGTGCCGAGGGCTCCATCCGGGCCGATGACGGCGATGCCGGCCGAGTCGTATCCGCGATACTCCAGGCGCTTCAGCCCGCCCATCAGCACCTCGAGGCTCTTGTCGGTACCGACGTACCCCACGATTCCACACATGCACCCGAGTCTATCGTGGGCCGGAGTGAGGACCCGCTGAATGCTCCCCTCTAGACTTGGGGGCCTATGGCTGAGAACGGCGGCGACTCCTCCCCCTTCGTCGAGCTGAGCAGGAGCGACTGGGCGGAGCTCGCGCAGAACACGCGCCTGCCGCTGCAGGAGACCGAGGTCGTGCAGCTGCGCGGCCTCGGGGATCCGCTCGACATGCGCGAGGTCGAAGAGGTCTATCTGCCGCTCAGCCGGCTCCTCAACCTGTACGTCGGCGGCACCAAGCAGCTCCACCGCGTGACGAACGAGTTCCTGGGCGAACGTGCGGCCAGCACGCCCTTCGTCATCGGCGTCGCGGGATCCGTGGCGGTCGGCAAGTCGACCATCGCACGCCTGCTCCGTGAGCTGCTGTCGCGCTGGGACGACACCCCGCGCGTCGAGCTGGTCACGACGGACGGCTTCCTGCTGCCGAACGCCGAGCTGGAGCGCCAGGGCCTGATGGAGCGCAAAGGCTTCCCCGAGTCCTACGACCGCAAGGCGCTGCTGCGTTTCGTCACCGCCGTGAAGAGCGGCGCCGCGGAGGTCCGCGCTCCCTTCTACTCGCACCTGAGCTACGACATCGTCCCGGATGCCGAGATCGTGGTGCGGCGTCCCGACGTCCTCATCGTGGAGGGCCTCAACGTCCTGCAGCCGGCGGGCGGTGGTAACCGGCTGGCCGTCAGCGACCTGTTCGACTTCAGCGTCTATGTGGATGCGCGCACGCGCGACATCGCGCACTGGTACGAGGAGCGGTTCCTGAAGCTGCAGCGCGGAGCCTTCACGAACCCGAAGTCGTACTTCCACCGGTATGCGCAACTGACCGAGGAGGAGGCGCGGGCGCGGGCCGGATCCATCTGGACCGCGATCAACGAGCCGAACCTGCTCCAGAACATCCGGCCGACCCGGTCGCGAGCGAAGCTGGTGCTGCGCAAGGACGTGAATCACGCGGTCAGCTCGGTCCTGCTGCGCAAGCTCTGAGAGGGCTTTTAAGCCCGATGCTCAGACGGTGGAGGTTGTCAAGCTCTGGCCAGCGAAGAGCGCGTCGCGTAGGCATGAGGCGTGCCTACTTCTCGCTCTCGTGCCGCCGAACTCCTCGGACGGCGGGTGCGCGAGGCGCGTATCGCCCTCGGCATGAGCCAGGAGGACATCGCCAACCTGGCCGACATGCACGTGACCAACTACGGACGGGTGGAGCGCGGCGAGGCCAACTCGGAGCTCCACACCATCGTGCGCATCGCAACAGCGCTCGACAAGGACCCGGGCGAACTGATGGCGGGGCTGTACGGAACGCAGATGCTGCCCGACCGCTCGCGCGCGTACTCGGTCGCCGACTTCATCGCCGCGCGACGGGAGCACGAGTCGCGCTGACCGCGACCTGCGGCGCGGCAGCGGGCGTAGCCGCGGCTGCAGCCTGCGACGCGCCCGCACCGCTCAGAGCGCCAGGCGCTCCCGCACGACGTCGGCCAGCTCGTTGGCGAGGCGCTCGGCCGTGACCTGGTCTGCCGCCTCCACCATCACCCGCACCAGCGGCTCGGTTCCGGAGGGCCGCAAGAGCACGCGTCCCGTGTCGCCGAGCGCGCTCTCCGCCGTCTTCACGGCGGTCTTCAGTCCCTCGTCGGTGTGCACGGCGTGGTGGTCGACGTTCTTGACGTTGACCATCACCTGCGGGTAGACCGTCATCACGCGGGCCAGCTCGGCGAGGGTCTTGCCCTGCCGGGCCATCTCGCTGAGGAGGTGCAGCCCGGTGAGGATGCCGTCGCCGGTGGTCGCGAAGTCCCGCATGATGACGTGACCGGACTGCTCGCCTCCGAGCGAGTACTCGTTCTCGTTCATCTCCTCCAGCACGTAGCGGTCCCCGACGGCCGTCTCCACGACCCGGATCCCGTTGTCGCGCATGGCGAGCTTCAGGCCGAGGTTGCTCATCACGGTCGCGACGAGGGTGTTCTCGCGCAGCTTGCCGCGCTCCTTCATCCCGACCGCGAGGATGGCCATGATCTGGTCGCCGTCGACCACATTGCCGTTCGCGTCGATCGCCAGGCACCGGTCTGCGTCGCCGTCGTGCGCGATGCCGACGTCCGCGCCGGCGGCGAGGACGGCCTTGGCGAGGTTGTCGAGGTGGGTCGATCCGACACCGTCGTTGATGTTCATGCCGTCCGGCGAATCGCCGATGACGGTGACACGGGCTCCCGCGTCGGTGAACACCTCGGGCGAGATGCCGGCGGCGGCGCCGTGCGCGCAGTCGAGCACGACGTGGATGCCGTCGAGCCGGTGCGGGAGGCTGGCCAGCAGGTGGACCACGTAGCGGTCCTCGGCGTCGGCGAACCGGCGGATGCGGCCGACGTCGGCGCCGGTCGGAGTGAGCTTCTCGAGGTCGAGGTGCTGCTCGATGCGGTCCTCGACGATGTCGGGGAGCTTGGTGCCGCCGCGGGCGAAGATCTTGATCCCGTTGTCGGGCGCCGGGTTGTGCGACGCGGACACCATCACACCGAAGTCGGCGTCGAAGTCGGCGATCAGGAAGGCGGCAGCCGGCGTGGGGATGACTCCCGCGTCGTACACGTCGATGCCGGAGCTGGCGAGCCCGGCCGAGACGGCGGCGGAGAGGAACTCGCCCGAGACGCGGGGGTCACGGGCGACGATCGCGCTCGGGCGCTTGCCCGCAGCGCGCCGCGCCTCGGCGCTTCGGCCTTGCGTCAGTACAGCAGCAGCTGACTGCGCAAGGCCGAGCGCCAGGTCGGCGGTGAGACTTCCGTTCGCGAGACCGCGAACGCCGTCGGTTCCGAAGAGGCGTGGCATGGACCGAAGCCTAGACGCTCGCGCGCGTCAGCGCTTGGAGAACTGCGACGCCTTGCGGGCCTTCTTGAGACCGGCCTTCTTGCGCTCGGTGACGCGTGCGTCGCGCGTGAGGAAGCCGGCCTTCTTCAGGGTCGGGCGGTTGTTCTCGCGGTCGATCTCGTTGAGCGCGCGCGCGATGGCGAGGCGCAGGGCGCCCGCCTGACCCGAGGGGCCACCGCCGGTGATGCGGGCGACGACGTCGTAGGAGCCGATCAGGTCGAGCACCTTGAACGGGTCGTTGATGAGCTGCTGGTGCAGCTTGTTCGGGAAGTAGGCGGCGAACTCACGGCCGTTGACCGTGATGCTGCCGGAGCCCGGGACCAGGCGCACGCGCGCGATGGCCTCCTTGCGGCGGCCGACGGCCGCGCCGGGAACGGAGAGGACGGCGCGCGGGGCGGCCGGGGCCTCCGAGGCCGGGGTCTCGGTCGAGTAGGACTCGACATTGTCGGCCTGAGCCGTTTCGATGCTGTCTGCGATCTTCGCCACGGTGGTGATAATCCTTTGTCTCGTGAAGTCGTGAAGGTCTTCGGCGCCCGCTACTGGGCGACCTGGCCGAGCGTGTACGGCTTCGGCTGCTGGGCGGCGTGCGGGTGCTCGCTTCCGGTGTAGACCTTCAGCTTGCGGAGCTGGGCGCGACCGATGGAGTTCTTCGGCAGCATCCCGCGCACGGCCTTCTCGACGGCACGCACCGGGTTCTTCTCGAGGAGCTCGGCGTAGGTGGTGGCCTTGAGGCCGCCCGGGTAACCGGAGTGGCGGTAGGCCTTCTTCTGCAGGGCCTTCTGACCGGTCAGGGCGACCTTCTCGGCGTTGACGATGATGACGAAGTCGCCACCGTCCATGTGCGGGGCGAAGGTCGGCTTGTGCTTGCCGCGCAGGAGGGCGGCGGTGTGGCTGGCGAGGCGACCGAGCACGACGTCGGTCGCGTCGATGATGACCCAGTCGCGCTGGATCTCGTCGGCCTTCGGGGAATAGGTGCGCGTCACAGTAGTGGCTGCTTTCTGTCTCGAACGGAGGTGTTCGTGAATCCCGCTCCGATGGAGGTTCGCATCCCGAAAGGACGGAACCGTGCCGGTGGAGGGCTCACGTTCGTATGTCGCGCCGCAGAAGGCGCGGACACCAAAGCTCAATACTACGTGACCCCCGCACTACCGGTCAAACCGAGTGGAAGTCGCTCGGTGACGGAACCCGGCTACAGCTCGCGCAGCGCGCGGGTGCGCTCTGCGCGCAACGCGAGCTCGGGGCCTTCGGGGTATCCGACCTCCAGCAGGGTCAGCCCACGTGACGGCATGACCTTGAAGGCGTTGGTCCGCCGCTTCTCATCGCGCAGCGACACCAGGTCGCCCGGGTCGAGCTCGCCCTCCCCCACCTCCACGCAGGCGCCGACGAGCGCACGGACCATGCTGTGGCAGAAGGCGTCCGCGGTCAGGTCCGCCACGAGTACGCCGTCCGGTTCTCGGCGCCAGGCGAAGGACTGCAGGGTGCGGATCGTCGTGGCACCCTCCCGCGCCTTGCAATAGCTGGCGAAGTCGTGCAGGCCGAGCAGGCCGTGAGCCGCCATGTCCATGGCGGCCACATCCAGGTCGGAGGAGACCCAGGTCGTGCGATGCCGCTGGAGGGGGTCGCGCAGCGCCACCCGGTCGGCCACTCGATACTCGTATCGCCGCCACAGCGCCGAGAACCGCGCGTCGAATCCCTCCGGCGCGAGGAAGGCTGCGAGCACCACGACGTCGGAGACCGGACCGAGGATGCCGTTCAGCCGCCGGCCGAGCGCCTCCTCGGCCGAGAGGGGCGCCCGCTTGCCGTGCGGTTTGCGCAGCAGCGTCTCCTGCTCCGGGGTGAGATCGACGTGAGCGACCTGACCCACTGCATGCACCCCCGCGTCGGTCCGTCCGGCGACGGTCAGTTGCGGCGGCTCACCGGCGCGGCGGAAGATCGTCGCGAGCGCATCCTCCAGCGTGCCCTGCACCGTGCGGAGGCCCGGCTGGCGGCCCCAGCCGTTGAAGTCGGTGCCCTGGTATGCGATGTCGAGGCGAT
>NZ_JBNDHX010000055.1:0-25383 GCF_056755275.1 Leifsonia sp. HAY1-4F | reverse complement strand
ATGGCCATGTTGGTGTCGCTTATCGTGGCTGCGGTGCTCGTGTCGACAGGTGGCGCCGCACTCGCGCTGTCCGGGAGGCTACCTTTCATCCCGGCCCCTGCGTCGCCGAGCGCCTCGGCTCTTAGGTCACCCCTTGCCACTCCCACGGACACGCCAACGCCGGCAGAAAGCAGTGCGCCGGCCGCGAACGACGCCCAGCAGATCGTTCAGAAGGCCTGCAGGGACTTTGGGGCCACCTTCGAGGAGAAAATAGACGTCAAATTCCCACATCAGGAATCCGCCACCGCGGCCGCGCAACGGGCGGCTCAGTCGGACCCCCAATGGCAGTCGATCGCCGATGACATGTCGCTCATCACCAGCGTTGGCGAACGAATCAACATCTCGCGTGATCCGACCCTGACCGTGGCCGAGTCCAACCAGGCCAACCAGGCCGTCACCGATCTCCAACAAAAATGCACCGAAGCGGGTGGGGCATTTCAGCTTCCGCCGGACTGACCCTCTCGAAGACGGGCTACATGCAACAGAAGATTTCATCCTGCGGTATCCCCGTTGTCTCACATGAGCGTGACGTGGCGCGTTGGTCTGAGGTGGACAGAGATCCTGGCCACCATCGGCTTGCGGGCGCGCCCCCGCGGGGCGATGCACGACTCGTTCAGGGTTCAATGGGTTCTGATGGTAAAGACGTTCACCAGAGTTCCGAAGTCCTGGCCGACATTCCCCCGTGGCGCTCACCGGAGGTCCTTGGTAGCCCACCTCATGACAAAGAAGGCTGCCGCGCCGACGACCGCGACGATGATTCCCGCGAATATCTTGCCCGTAGATCCGTGCGCGGCAGCGCTCACCGCGTATAGCACTCCCGCCATTACGAATATGGACGGCAGAACGTATCGGAAGACGTACTTCATCGGATTCGCTTTCCCCCTGCTCTCCGGTACGCGACGACGGCGAACAGCCAAAGTGCGAACCCCGTGATCATCAGCACCGCCGCGGCGACGGCTGGCCATAGGCCAGCGTGCAGTGCGCCGAAAATGGCCAGGGCGACCAAGCCTGCGACGACGAGGACGGAGGCCACATACATCGTCGGCCGCACCCAGCCAGGCTGCTGACTAGGTATCAACGACATCACTCTCCTTTTGGAATTCCGCCTCAGCTCCTCCGAGAGAAGAATCCACCCCCGCCGGAATTGGCGCAACGCGACCCCCCAGCGCCGAAGGGACTGATGCCGCCAGTCCGCCAGCCGGTCGCTCGTTGTGCGCCCGCGAACCGATGGTTGGCTGGGTCACCTGTCGCCTTCAGCGTCGCCGAAGACCGTTGCCCGAATCTCCGCAGCGACGGCTGCCGGATCCTTACTCGCGTGCGGAAGAAACCCGGGTCGCTCGAAGGGCAGGAGCGGGAGCTTTTCACCGCCTGTAATTGTTACTACGAGTCCTGGCAGGAAGATTCCGCGCCCGTGTAGACCAAGTCAGTGCGGACGTGCTCGATGTCTGAGATCACTGCGACTAGCTCGCTGTGCCTAACCAGTCGCAACTGCCCACGTTCTCCAGCCCAGCGCATCGAGGTCTGCCCAGCCGATGAGTGCGTAGCCGGCCGTGCCGGCTAGCAGCGGCGATACGACGGGATCAGTGCGGTGTCGTACCGGGGTGTTGCCGCGCACGCCGAGGTGCCGCTGGGGTCGGTGACCTACTACTTCCCCACCCTCAAGGGCCTCGTCTTGACCGCGTTGGACTCCACCCGCAGCGATCTCGAGCCTCGCTACGCGGCCCCGCTCCGTGGTGCCCGCACCGCTGCGGACGTCGTCGACGCGCTCGTCGACGCGACGATCGGCTCCACAAGCCCGAGCCTGGCCGACATCCGTCTCTACGAGGAGATCCGCCACCGCGGCGCGCGGGATCCCCATGTGGCGGCAGTGCTCCAGGCAGTCGAGGACGATTCCCTCCTCATGCTGCAGCCCGTTGCCCCCACCCGCATCGCGCTCGCCATCAACGCCCTGCTGTGGGGCTGGTGGAGTCACCGCCTGGCCCACCCCGACACGCCGCTCGACGAAGCAACAGTGCGCGGACCCTACGAAGCCATCGTCGGACTCGCCGCAGCCGATCACCGAAGCCACAAGAAGGAACAACACCACGCCTGAGACGATGCAAGCCATCCGGCTGACCGGCCCCGTTCCCCCTGACGGCCTCATCGTGACAGAGGTGCCGATCCCAGCAGTTGCGGCCGGGCAGGTCCGGATCCGCGTCCGTGCCTTCGGTATCAACGAGTCCGAAGTCAACAGCCGAAAAGGGGAATCCGGGCCTGACTTCTCGTTCCCTCGGGTGCAGGGCATCGAGGCTGTCGGCGTCGTCGACGCCGTCGGGGACGGCGTCGATCTACCGATCGGGCAGAAGGTCGCGACGATGATGGGCGGTCTCGGCCGCACCATCGACGGTAGCTACGCCGAGTACACCATCGTCGACGCCGCGGACACGATCCCCTTCGACACTCCACCGCCAGCACGCGCAACCCAGCTCGAGCAGACCTGATGCGCCACGTCGGCGCCGACCATGTCGTCATCGACGACGACACCCTCCCGGTCGCCGTTAGCGCGATCGCGCCGGACGGTCTCGACGCAGCCCTCGAATTCGTCAGCGGCGCAGTACTCCCGGATGTGCTCGCGCTGACTCGCTCCGACGGCATCGTGTGCTTCGTCGGCGCGCTCAGCGACGAGTGGACCATCCCGAACTTCTCACCGTTCGCGATCCCGATCGGCGTCCACCTCACTACTACGCCGGCGAAGCAGCCGACCGTTGCTGCTCACACCTCGCACCAAGGAATCGGGGGTCAGCACCAGTCGCTGCGTTTGACCCGTCCCAGCCCAGCCCCGCCGGTCACCAAACGTCCGCAAGCCGATCGCCATTGGCACGCCTTCGGGCCAGGACGGCAGAACTTTTCGTTGGTCGAGAATACGCGGAGGAACCCTGCGGATTCCTGCTTAGCCGAACTGACTGACAGACAGCCTGGCAAAGTGGGTTCGGCATGAAAGCGGCCTGGCGATTCCCGCGGAAGCCCGACGCACTACCGCATCCGGTTGGCGATCTGGATGAGCCTCGGCGGCTGACCGCGGCGAACCAGCTTCGCACGTCCCGGGACAGCCTGGCTCGCATGGACGCCGGGCCAGAGGGGGCCTTCCGACCGCTCGCCCGAGAGCACGATACCCGTTCCGCCGGTGTCTTTGATCGTCTGGATGGTGTTCTCGTACAGCGCTCGGGCCGACCCTGCGACGGGCCGGGTGACGATGACGTTGAGGCCCAGGTCCCGCGCAGACGGCAGGTACGGCAGCAGAGGCTCCAGCGGGTTGTTGCCGCCGGTGGCGAGGATGTCGTAATCGTCGACCAGGAGCACGATGCGCAGCTGCGAGGGCGCGCCATCGTTCTGGCGCTTGTCCAGCTCGAGAGCGAGTGCCGCGGCCAGCTGCTTCGCTTTGGTCACGGTGTTGGCGTGGCCGCCGAGGTAGTCGTCGGGAACCGCGTCGGCCAGAGTCCCGCGCGGCTCCATCAGGGCGATGACGAGCTCTTCGGGGGTGTTCCGGTCGATGAGGCCGCGGATGAGCTGACGGAGCAGCGTGGTCTTGCCGCTGGCGGCGTCGCCCAGGACGAGGACATGCTGGTCAGTGCCCCGCAGATCCAGGGAGGCCGGCTCCATCGTGTCCTGCCGCAGTCCGATCGGAAGGTGGTCGGGTTCGTCGAACTCATCCGGAAGGCTCTCCGGGGCGAGGTCCTCGGGCAGGAGCCGGATCGGGGATGCGGCCGGGCCGTTCCAGGCCGCCGCCGTCTGCTGCGCCAGAGCGGTGAGCGCGTCGCCGAGATCGTCGTCTTCCACGTCGTCGATCGCGGGAAGCGCGACCTGTGCGAAGAGTTGCGCATCTGTGAGCACCCGCCCGGGCTGGTCCGAGCGGATCGTCTCGGCGAGTCTGCGCTTGATGCTCGACTCCGCCGGGTCGTTGAGCCGGAGTTCGTACTTGTTGCCGATCAGAGGCTGCAGACTCATGGGCAGCTCGTTCCACCGGGTAAGGGCGAGGACGAGGTGGATGCCGAACGAACCGCCGCGGCTCAGCAGGTCGGCGAGCGGGTCGGCGAGCTGCTCGAAGTCGGTGCGGGTCAGCCCGTACCCGTCGACGAGGAGCACGACGTCCGGGGCGACGATGCTCGAGAGCTCCCCGGCGGCGTGCCTGCTGCGGAACTGGGCGAGGGACTCGATGCGGTGGGTCCGGAACAGCGTCTCGCGGTGGGCGATCATCCCGGAGAGCTCTTCCAGGAGTCGCACCTGCTGTTCCCGGTCAGCTCGGGTGGCGACGCCGCCGACGTGGGGGAAGTCCTCGAGGCGGCTCAGACCTGCGCCGGTGAGGTCGAGGCCGTACATGGCGACCTGGCGCGGCGTGGTCGCACTCGCCGCACCGGCGGCGAAGGCGCGGAGGAAGGTCGTGCGTCCGGTCTGCGGCGCTCCGATGATCGCGAAGTGGCCGCCCGCTCGGGTGAGGTCGAGCTCCCAGGGCCGCTGCTCCTGGTGCAGTGGGTCGTCGAGAAGGCCGACCGGGACGTGCAGGGGCGCCCTGCCGGGGTGGTCGATGATCTGGAACAGCGGCAACCGGTCGGGCAGCGTCGGCAACCAGATCGGGTTGGTGGGCGTCGTTCCCGGCCGCAGCCGGGAGACGGTCTCGTCGATGAGTGTGGGACCGGCGGGAGTGCCGGCCCCAGCGCCGGCTCCCGAGGGCTCATCTCCTGTCCGAGACGGGGAGTCGATGGTGTTGTACGTCGGCTGCAGGATGACTCCCCAGCCTCTCTCGTCCTGGTCCTGCAGTTCGCGTGCGGCGTCGGGTGGGAGGGGCCCGGAGACGTAGCCGGCTGTGAAGCGCGTGTACACGGTGGTGTCGACTTTGAGGTAGCCATACCCGGGTATCGGCGGAAGGTGGAAGGCGTCCGGCGTTTCCAGGATGACCGAGGACTCCTGCTCCGAGAACGTCCGTAGTCCGATGCGGTACGAGAGGTAGGTGTCGAGACCTTTCAGTTTGCCGCCCTCGATGCGTTGACTGGAGAGCAGCAGGTGGATGCCGAGCGCGCGCCCGATGCGGCCGATCTGCAGCAGCAGGTCGATGAAGTCGGGTTCCGCGGTCAGCAGTTCCCCGAACTCGTCGATCACGACGAACAGGTGCGGGAGCGGTTCGAGATCGAAATTCGTCGCGCGGGCCGTCCGGTAGTCGGTGATCGACGCGAATCCGCCGGCGTCTTTCAGCAGGCGTTGCCGGCGCACGATCTCGCCTTGGATGGAGGCGCGGGCGCGCTCGATCAGCTGAGCGTCGTCCGCCAGGTTGTCGATGAGCCCGGCGATGTGGGGGAGGCCCGCGAAGGGCGTGAATGCAGCGCCTCCCTTGTAGTCGACGAGGATCATCGCGAGATCCTCGGGGCTGTGTGAGACCGCGAGGCTGAGGATAAGGGTGCGCAGGAACTCGCTCTTGCCTGAGCCCGTCGCGCCGATGCAGATGCCGTGCGGTCCCATTCCGCCGTGGGCGGACTCTTTCAGGTCGATCACGACAGGTGCGCCGTCGCCGCCGATGGCGACCGGAACGCGGAGGAAGTCCTGCTGGCCGCGTTGCCGCCAGCGGGCGGGGCTCACCTCGGCGATGCTGGTGATGCCGAGGAGTTCCAGGGCGTCGATGTCTCGCGCGCTGTCCGACTCGGCGCGGGACGCTGCGGAGAGGCGGAGCGGCGCGAGGCGGGATGCGAGGGCGGCGAACAGTGCCTCGCTCAGGGTGTCAGCGCTCTGCGTCACGGATAGGCGGCCAGGCGCGCGGGTGTCGTCGATCGCAACGGTGACGCCGTCGAGCGTTCCGGTGAGGGCGAGGCGGAGGCGCGTGTCGCTCGGTTCGCGCAGCCGTTCCGTTACCAGGGTGATCACCGTGAGCCCGAGCTGTGCGGGGCTGAGACCTTCGGGCAGCGCGAGCGGCGTCGGCGCGTCGCCGGTGTCGTCGACGATGAGAATCATCAGTGTCTCGGCGGTCGGGCCGGCGCTGCCACGCTGCCGCGCGAGCGCGCGGGTGACCCGGCCTGTCAGTTCGTCGCGCAGCAGCGTGAGGAGAGCTGTCGGGCTGGGAGCGATCCTTCGCGCCTGCACGGGACCGTCCCACTCCTCCATGAGCAGGTGCGGCAGTAGGTCGGCGCCGCGGAACTCCGCGGCTTTCTCGGGCGGGACCGCGATGCCGACCTGCAGATCGCCGGGCGCATGGAACACGGCGAGCTGGGCCAGCAGGGCACGGATCACCGGATACAGAGATTCCGGATCGCCGACGACCGCAACGTGCCCTGCGTCACGCAGGCTCACCGCGACGGGCATCCCCGCGATCGGGGTGTGGCTGGTGAGCACGGATCGCGCCTCGCCCGCCATGATGGCGTCGTGCGGTTGCACCGGGTTGGGATCTGCAGGAAGACTCAGCGGGACCCAGGGCACCACGCCCGATCCGACCCGTGGACACAAGAAGTCGACATCGGTGCGCCGTCGCTCCCAAAGCCGTTCGGGATCGCGCACGATGTCGGTCAGCGAAGCCGGTTCGGGGTTGAGCAGCAGGGCATCCCGGCGGGTGTCGAGGTGCAGAGCGCGGAGTTCGGCGCGCTGGGTCTCGAGGTAGTCCAGGTAGCGTTCACGTTCCCGTTTCCGGGCCCGCGCCGCGTTTCCCCGCTGGCCGACGGCCATCCCCACCCCACCGACGAGCGCGACGACGAGGACGAGCCCGCCGACCATGACCATCACGGGGTTGCCGCGCATCACCACCATCATGGTGATCGACGACATCGATCCGAGCACCGGCAGCATCGTGTGGAGCGGGAATCCGCCGGGCGCGGCATCCCCCTGACCAGGCGGTGCTGCGAGGGAGCTCTCTCCCGGCGGTGTCAGCGGAGCGGTGATCCGCGCCGGCCGGTTGATCAGCTTCACGCTCATTCCGCACCGCCCGCGGGGTCACTCGCACGCATCAAGGCGGCGGCGGTGAGCGTGGCCGCGAGAACCGAGCGCGAGCCGGGCGAGCGATCCGACGCCAGTCTGCGGTCACAGCCGAAGGCGACTGTGGGGAACGGCAGTCGGGCAGCGGCCTGGCGGGGCCAGGTGGACCCGGTTCCCGTCGCATCGACGAAGGCGACCATGACGGCAGACGAGTTCGTCCGGGCATGGAGGGCGCGGGCCAGCGCCACGGCGTATTCCGCATCGGTGCGCGCGAACGGCGCCACGATGCACACGGCCTGCCCGGTCTGGGATCGGTACAGTATTTCGGGCAGATCGGCGCCGTTCTCCCAATCCGTGCAGACGATGTCGAAGTGGCGGGCGATCGGGGCCACGTGTGCTCTCCACTGTGCGGCTTCCACCGATGCTGCCGTCATGGGGAGCCGGAATGTGCCGTCTTCGTACCGGAGGTTCTCGGGTAGCGTCTTCGGCATCCCGTCGGCGATGCCGGCGGGAACAGTGCCGCGCTCGTCCGATGTCGCGCCCACGAGCAGAGTCCGACCGCTCCTGCCGCGCGCCAGCGCCCGGGCCGTGAGTGCCGCGACCGTGGAGGTGCCGACTCGCGGATGCAGGCCGATGAACGAGAACCGCCTCCCCACACCGACGGGAGCCGCGGCCTGGGAGGCCGCGCCGACCAGTTCGGCCTGACCCGACGCGGTCGCCATCAGGACGCTCAATGGAACGCTCCCAGCATCAGCTCGTACACGCCGAACACTCCGAGCAGCGCGGGCACCATGACGAGAACTGCGAGCGCCTCGAGGAGGTCGCCGGACCGGCGCAACCGCACCCGCGTGTGGGCGCGAGGTTGGGCCGCCACCAGTACGCCTACCATCGCCGCCGCAACCGCGCACCCCGCGATGAGTTCGCCCGGCTGCCAGTGGCCGTTCGCGACGACGCCGACGATCCCACCGAGCGCGCCGGCGAGCCACAGCGGCCAGGCCTGGTACGCCAGCGGCATCACCCGGGTGCGGAGCAGGACTACCAGGAGCAGCCCGGCGGCCAGGATGTTCGGCCAGACACCTCCGGCGGTCAGCAGCGCGATCAGTACGACGGCGCCGACGGCGGCCACAGCGTAGACGGCCCAGCCGAAAACGGCATACGCGTCCGATACCTGACCGGCCACTGTGGATCGCGTCGACGGCGCGCCCGCGATCACCAGGTCATCCAGCGCCGTCAGCCGGGACGCGTTCAACGCCAGCATCGGCAGAGCTCCGAGTGCCGCGGTGACGAGCACGGTCAGCACCGCGGCGGCAGCGGATACGGGCATGCCGAGGAGAAGACATCCGGTACCGGCAACGCTGAGAACGACACCGACGATCGCGCCCACCGCGGCGGCCCGCATCCCGCCTCCGCCGATTCCGAGGCCGACGGCGACCCACGCCAGCCCGAGCCCGATCAGGACCAGGGCGAGCAGGGACGCGCTGTTCGGCGGCAGCAGAGCCCCGATCGCGAGCGTCGTCGCAGGGACAGCGCCCAGAGCCACGGCGGAGACGACCATCCCTGCCGGGCGGGACACCAGTCGCGCGGTCACCGCTGCCGCGACCGTGAACACAGCGAAGACGAGCGCCGCGGCCCAGGCGGATCGGGTCAGTGCCGTCAGCGTCGCCGTGAGCGAGAGCGCTGCGAGCACCGTGCCGCCGACCGCCGCGCGATGGAGTGGATTCCAGCGTCCTCCAGACGCGTCCAGCGTCTCCGCGACCGCGTCGGTCACGTCCGCGACCTCGGGCGGCGGAGGCACGTCGGCCACCGGCACGAGCCGGAACACGTTCCCATCCATCAGCCCCTGATCGCGGGCGGTCGCATCCAATTCGACCTCGTCGCCGAGCATCCCGACCAGCGTCATGCGGCCGGAGACCTGAGGCTCCGCGATCAGGTCTGCGATCTCGGGGACCAGCGCTCCGACCGGTTCGTCCGACGGGACCACGACCGTTGCGCGCTTCAGCGAGCCGATCACAGTGATCCGCGTGAATACCGTCATCGGCCTGCACCTTCCGTTCCGTTCAGCGGGGTCGGCGATGGGGAGGCCACCGGTGTGGTCGTGGCGCTGTGCGCCGTCTGAGCCGGGAGGACGCTGATCGCGAAGGACACCCCAGCGCAGACCGCTGCGGCGAGAGCCCCGACGACGATGCTGCCGATCAGCCTGCCGATCAATGTCGATGACGATCGGCGGCTGCCCAGCGAGCCGAACACGAACGCGCCGCGCAGCCGTTCTCTGTGCGTCCGGACGGCTTCCAGCAGTGCCTGATCGTCGTGTCTGCTCACGCCATCGCCCCGTGTTCTGCGCGGATGCGGGACAACACCTGAACCGTGTGACCTCCCGCGCTGATCGTCGAACCGTGGCTCACGGGAATCCGGACATCGGCGCGCACGAGGACACCGTTCACGGTCGTCCCGTTCGTCGACTGCAGATCGGTGACGAACACCGATCCGTCCGCGTCCTGTTCGAGGAGCAGGTGGGATTTCGACAGTTCGCGGCTCAGGTCCGGGATGGCCACGACCGTCACGTCGTCGGCGCCCGGCGGGTTGCGGCCCATCAGTATCCGCGACGCCATCGGCAGGCGGCGGTCCCCATCCAGGACCAGGATCGTCCCGCCCGCGCGGAGGGCGGACGGGCGAAGCACCGTCACCTCCAGATCCGCTGGGGCGCTCGCGGTGTCAGGCGGGAGCTGCGCTCGGGGATCCTCCACCGTGCTGGCCGTCGTTCGTGACTGAGCGTCCAGGTGGGTCGCGGTCTCCCTCGATCGAGTGAGGGGTGCCGCGATCGGCTGGACGACTGGTTCGGCGGCCCGGGGCGCGGAGGGCGCGGCCTGGGAGGGAAGAAGCGGCGGGGTGATGAACGGGTCCACGGGATCGCGCCCGCGCCTGATGTCCGCTATGAGGAGAGTCCCACACCGGAATCCGGGAGGCGAACCCGTGGAGTCGGTGACCAGTCGCAGGCCCATCGCACGCCAGCCGACGCTCCGGCCCCACCAGAGCAGCGCACCCGTCTGGGCCAGAATCACCATGATCGCGAGTAGTGCACCGCCGGGGCCCGACGCTGCGACACCCAGCGCGGTCGCGAGCAGCAGGACGAGCAGATCCAACCCCACGGCTGCAGCGACGGCGATCGGTGACGCGATCGACGGTGCACCGATCGGGACCTGCCGGCGTCTCCGGCTGGGCTCGGCTGCCAGACGGGGAGCGGGGTCGGTCACCGTGCGTCTCCTGATGTGTGAATTCATTGCGGGGCTTTGCTGCTGCGGGTTTGCGCCTCTAGGGTAGCTGACGTAGACAACCCGGTCCGCCGTAGTGAAGGGAACCCGCCGCGTGAAGTTCGCGATGGGAGCTGACGTTCTGACGCAGCTCACGAAGAAGACCTCGACCTCTACCGATAACCTCGGGGCATTGGTGAAGCAGCTGGCTGCGGCGGGGGAGCCGCTGGAAGGCACGTTCAACGGTGCCGGCCGTGCCGCATTCGACAGATTCAAGTCGCAGACCGACCAGATCGCGGCGGAGCTGAATTCCGCGCTGGCGGCGGTCCTGGGAGGCATCTCGGGGATGGACAAGTCCTTCCAGCAGGGCGATCAGGACATGTCCGAGCAGACCCGTTCCACGCAAGGTTCGGTGTCGTTCGACGCCGCCCGGTTCTGCGCGACCCGATAACGAAGGAGCAGGATTCTCATGGCTGGAAACCAGTTCGACCGGCGCGACTTCGATCTCGGCGCATCGCAGGCGGCCCAGGACAATTTCCTGCGGGTCGCCGCCCGCCTGGAGGCGTTGATGGATCAGCGCGATCAGGATGTGCGCACGGCGATGTCCGACTACCAGGCGACCGGAGTCTCGGATGACTACGCGGCCAAGGAGCTGCGGTGGAAACACGCCGCCGACGGCGTGCGCCAGATCATCACGACGCTGAAACAGTCCATGGCTACCAACGACGAGACCGCGCAGGCCGCGATCGGCAAGGCGAAGTCCGCCGTCGCCAACATCGGCTGACCGATATTCCCGGGGGGATTGAAACGGGTGACTGAGTTCGATCATCCGCTGCTGGACTGCGTGGCGGGGCGGTACGCGTGCGTCGAATCGCGCGTGTCGACCGTGTTCCTGAGCGAGACGCTGGCCGATTTCCTGCGTTCCGCGACCAGTGCGGGGCTGGTGCCGGTGGTCATCACACGGCCGGACGCCTGGTGGACCTTCGCGGCGCGCTACTACCTGGACATCTCCGAGGGCATCCGCTTGGTGAGGACGGCGACCGGTCTTCTCGATCCGTTCGCCGGAGTGCACTACGCGGACGTGTCGGAACTGGGAACGCCCGGTGGACCGCGCAGCGATGTGCAACCCGCGGCGGGTCACGAGCTGCTGCAGGCCGTCGCAACCGTATCCGTGCATCACAGCGCGACGGCCGATCTGCGTTTGGGCACTGTCGCCGGGGTCCTGGCGAGGGAGCTCGCTGGGTGCGAGCTCGCCGCCTGGGGCGTGCACGAACCGGCGATGCTGGCGTGGGATGCCAACTCGTACACCGACGCACTTCGCGGCCTGATGCCGGAGGGTCGCACGATCCTGGCCGGCGGCGGAGGAGTGTTCCAGGGCGTGAGCATCGTGCGACGTTCCACCTCCGGGGTCGAGGAGACCGTCACCGCCGTCGCTCCGATCGGCTTGGTGGATACCCCGACGCGGGAGGTCGCAGACATCGCGGCGCGCGCCTTGACACGCGTGGCCGGGTCGGTGGCGATGCCGATGATCGGCTCGGTCTCGGTCGTCCCGGGGTGGCGTGACGGACGTGTGTCCACTGAGCTCCAGCCGCTTCCCGTGCCGGCTGCGATCCTCGTCGGGCCGCGCGCCGTCCGGACGCTCGGCGTGGACTTCGAGGCGCTGGCCGACGAGTTCGATGTCGCTCCGGCCGGCCGCAAACGCATCCCTTCGCTGGTCGCGAGCTTCGGCGATTCCGCAGTGCCGCCGTGGGAGCAGGCCCGACGTATCGCGGAAACGTTCGGGACGGACGCACTCAGCCGCGCTTTCAACGGCGAGAGGCGGGCGGACTGATGCCCTTGGAATTCGTCCTGCTCACTCCGCTGTGGATCCCGGTGGAGGAACAACGGGAGTTCGCCGAACTGCTGAACCCGCCGGTTGTTGCCCGCGAGGTCGGTGGCGGAGGTGCGGTGAGCTTCAGCGAGATCGACGACACGCCCGTGCTCACCCTCGGGCGGCCCCGGAAGGTGGAGACCCAGAGCGACATCCGCCGGGTGCTCGCGGGAGAGGGCGACGGTGACGTGCCCGAAGACACCGCTTACTGGTATGAGGGCGTGATCCCGTTCGCCGACTTCAAGCGGGGGATGACGCTGCTCTTCGCTTTCGAGCAGGCAACCGGCGGAAAAGCGATCGTGAGAGGCGCGACATTGGGGGGAGTGGACGCATGAGCGGCTGGCAACTGGAACCGGCGAACATCGGAAAGACGTTGGACGACGCGAGCACCCATGTGCAGGCCGTGGGAGCCGCGCTGGAGAACCTGACCAAGGAGTCGGGTGGCCACCTCGAGTCGGGCGCGGGCTTCGACGGGGTGGTTCTCAAAGCGTTCGCAGGCTTTCTCGAGGAGCAGTCCACCAGTCGGCTCCGGCCGATGATGAACCGCTACAGCGCGGGTATCGAAGCCACGGCCAACGCGACCAACGCGTTCCTCGCCGGCGACGAGCAGATGGCGTCCTCGACGATCGCCAGCGCCGGCGATGCGGCGACGGTGGCGGATGCTTCCCGTTTCCAGGGAGGACAGTGACGGTGGCGAGCGCCAAGGACACCGCCGCCGGCGACGGGCTGATCATCCCGGCGAAGATCCCGGGGGATGATCTGAGCCCGGAGAACATCCGGGCCGCCGCCGCGTCGCTGACGGGCAATGCCACCGCGATCCGCGCCGCCACGGGGAGCGTGGACACGTCGTGGAGCGCACTGCAGGCGTCGTTCGTGGCGCCGGATGCGCACGTAGTGTACGCAGCGATGACTCCCGCGTCGGAGTCGGCGCGCACCTTCGCCGGCAAACTCGACCGGATCGCGAAAGCGCTGAATTCGTTCGCGGACGAGCTCGGCCCGGTGAAGTCGACCTTGAGGGGCATCAAGAAGGATGCGCTGGACTTCTTGAAGGATTTCGACTCGCACCACCGCGTCTGGGTGCACGCCTCGGGGACGAAGAAGTACGAATTCGACCCGAAGGCCAGCGCGTACGGCCCGCACGGAACGGCTTCCGGCAACGATCCGGTCGCCTACCTCCGCAGCAGAGGCGAGACCGTGCGGATGCATGGCGGCGTGCCACAGATCAAGGCGTCCTGGCTGGAGTCGTCGTGGCATGTGGACCGGAACAACCAGCTCCTGGATCGGGTGGCGGACGCGTATGCGAAGGTCAACGGCTTCGAGGTGGAGTGCGGGAACAGGATCGATAAGGAGCGGGACGACTGCGTCGAACCGTTGACGGCGGTCGAGGCGTGGCAGCTGAAGCAGTCTGGCGACAATACCGTTGATCTGCCTTGGGGTCACCGCGTCGAGGAGGACCGCAACTGCGGCGAGTCGGTCTGGCACGGCTTCGGTACTGCAGGCTTGCAGACTCTGCAGGGCCTCGGCAGTCTGATCGGCTACAACCCGATGACGAACGCCTGGGGCGATTGGGGCAATGCCGGGAAAGCGTGGGAAGGCACGTTCACCGGTCTTGGCTCGCTGCTCCTGGCGACCAATCCGGCGACCTGGGTCCTCGGTGGTCTGGGTGTGCCGATCTACCGGGACGCCGTCAACAACAGCGTCAACATGTTCAAGGGCCTGGTCTCCTGGGATGAGTGGTCGAAGAACCCGGGCGAAGCGTTCGGGGGGACGGCGTTCAACGTCCTCACCTTCCTGATCCCCGGTGTCGGCGAGGTCGGCGGCGCGGTCAAGGCGATCACGATGGGCACCAAGCTCGAGATGGTCGCGAACGCGCTCACGAAGGTCGAAGAGGTCACCTCGAAGGTCACGAAGATCCTCCCCGAACACCTGGGCAAGCTCTTCGACAACGGCGGCGCGCTGGACAGGAAGGTCTCGTCGCCGGGCGGTGTCCATATCCACATGCCTGACTCGGCACCGCACGTCGGCGTCCATGATGGGCCGCACGTAGAGGACGGGCAGATGCCCGGCAGCGACGCACACGGCGCCGGCGAGATCGGGCATGCCCCCAGTGATTCCGCGGTGCATTTCTCGCACGCCCCAGGTGAAATTGTCAGCCACGATGGGGCAAGCGCTCCTAGCGACCTTGTCGCCGCGGGTCACGACCATAGCGGCGACATTGGCGCCAGCGCGCGCCACGGGGGAGGTACACCCGACCACGCCAGCGGGGACGATTCGGGGCACCATGTCGCTCCAGCTGTTGATTCCACTGGACGCAACATCAGTGCGATAGTCGGCCAAAGCCACCTCACCACAGACCAGCTTTATGCTTTTCTGCAGCATGATGATCCGATCGGATACCAACACCTTCTCGAGACCGGTCAGTGGCCCGCGGACATGCAAATACCGCGAGATGCGACCGTGCTCGCCCCGGACGGATCGATTGATTGGAATAACAACGTGCCACACGGCGGATACTCCCTCGACCCGTCCACAGGGGAGGCGGTTAAGGAAGCGTATGTTCCTCCAATCGGAGAAGTGATCGACCGATATGGCCCCCCGGATGGTCGCTACACCTCTCCTGTGCCAGACACGGGACCATACAGCTACGATCAGCGGTCGCTACCATACGTCGAAGACCCGGCCCAGTATCACCAGTACCGAGTTGTCGGGGACTTCTCGCAAATCCAAAAGCTGATTGATGCCGTTCCGAATGGTGAACTCAAGAGTGAGATCGCGGAATATATGGAAAGGTTCGATGTGAAGCTATCGACGAATTTGGGTGAAATCGCGCCAGGATTTGGGAGCCGTGGCGGAGGCGTGCAAATCGAGTTGCCGTTGCCTGTTGACTATCTTCTACAGCTTGGCCTGGTTCGGGAGATACTCAGATGAGCGAGATAACTCGAGAAGATGTTGAGCAAGCGATCGACAGCGAGAAGCTCATCCACTGCAATTTTTTCGAGCGCAGCTACCTCCGCGCTGATGAAGTCGGGATCCTTGCGAACGGCCTCGGGTGGCGGGTCTATTCGACGGATGAGCGCGCGAATCCCCGTTATGAAAAGTCCTACGAGGACGAGGCGAGTGCTCTTCAAGACTTTCTGAACAAAACACGCGCAACGAATAGGTATTTCCTGCTCCGGCAGGAGCGCCTTGGTCGTGGGCACTGAAGAATGCGGCGGCCGCGAGAAACCAACTGACACGACTCAGCCCGGTATCGGCCCCGCCCGGGAGCCTTTGCGTCTTCTCGTTCGTGTTGGGCGATTTGGGCTCAGTTGGGGTGCGCCCTCACTACAATGGGGCGGCAGAGAACCATACGGGTTCGACATGACTTCAGTGTCGATGGCGAACCACCGATCACGATGAGGTTCCCCAATGTCTGACCCTCAAGGCTTGGTGGCTGAAAAGAAGGCATTCGACGACGCGGCTGGGGCCCTATTTCGGATGCTGAAGCCCGGGGACACGCAAATCGACTACTTCGTGAATGCAACTGCCGTGGCCGAGGAGACACGGGTGCTCGCGCTCAATCCGAGCGGCCGGTACAAGACCCCCGGCGGTCAGGCGGACTCTCCGCGCGAGACGGAGGAATTGATCGCTGCTACCAGCGAACTTCGCCGTGCGTCCTATCGCCCTGGCTCTGGAACGTGGTTCGGTGTCCACTTGACAGTCACCGCCGACGGGTCGGCGACGGCAGAGTATAACTATGACGATGAGCCTGGGTGGGATACCCCTATTGATCCGGTCGCCTATGTGAATGACGCGAAGAAGTTCCCTCGTGACGAAGTACACCAGCCAGAATGGTTGAAGCAGAGGCTGGCGGAGGGTCAAGCGCGGATCAATGAGCAGACTTGACCCGACTCAGCCCCAAATGAAGCGCTCGAGGCCGCCATGCGGCGGGATTTGGGAGCGTGGCGGGGTGTTCAATACGAACTTCCAATGCCTCTTGAATATCTGATGGGCCTCGGCGTCTTGAGACAAATTTGGGGGAGATTTACCTATGACTCGAGATGAAGCTCTCGGCGTTTATAGCGGCCGCTCGTCAGCCTCATGGTGAGTGGGGTGTCTGATCCCTCTAGCTATTGGCGACAAGTGCTTCGATAGGTCCAGGCAGGTCGCACTGCCGGAACGGTTGAGGTGGCGCCACGCAGAAGCTAGGGGCGGGAGTCAGCCGCCATCACGGATCTCATGAATCTCGCAGGAAGGGCCCGCATGTACCATCACGAGGTCAAGCACACGTTGCTGGGTTCGTGGGGGGCGCGCGCTGAACCGATCGAGCAGATCGCTCAGCGTTTTTACGCCTCGTTTCAAGTTCTTACCTCCCTGGGCGCTCCCTTGGCCGGCCCGTGGAATCAGAAGTACACCACTCCGATCGATATCACCGACTTCGATGCGATCCGTAGTTTGGTGATCAATTCCCCGATGACTGATGAAGACAAAAAGCCGCTCCCGAACGAGTATCGGCCCAGGTTCTTTATCGGCGAGTGGGGCGGCACGATTGCTGATAAGAGCGAGAACGGGTATTTCGGCGCGTTCGCCGACCCGTTCGCAACGAATACGATCAGCCTGGTTTTTGACGGTGCCAGCTTGGCGTTGCCTGCCCGTGATCACGCGCACCTGCTGATCCGGGAGTTCGCGCGGATCTGGCAGCCTGAATTCTTGGTCTTCACCGACCCGCCGCTGCAAGACCGCCGTGGCGAGCGCCGTTCGGGACCCGGGTTTCCGTCCTGGGGCTACGAGGCGTGGGTTTCCGACTCCATTTCCCGTCAACTTGAGCATGTGGAGGGAGCGTATACGGAGCGTTATGGCACCGGCACTCTCATCACCACCGATACGTGGGAACCAGAGCAGGCAGCCGAGGTCTGGCGTCACCTCCTTGACACTAAGCGTCTTCGCGGTATCAGCCGCGCCCAGGAGCAGGTGCCAACGTTCTAGCTCCCGTCCGGGGAACTCGGTAGTGCTGAGAGTGCGTCAACGGCGGCTTGTATTCCAGCGTCATCGCAACGAGGGGTGAGGTTGGGAGGCTAGCAGTGTCGTGAAGAGGTCGGCTGGCGCTCGATCGCCGAGAGTGATCCGAGGCCGGCGGCTAAGTTCGTTCTCGACGCGGGCGATGACTTTGGGTTCTGGGCCGAGATCCGCTCCGCCTGAAACGAAGAAAACCCCCGGCTGACCGAGGGTTTTACTCTGGTGGGCGATACCAGACTCGAACTGATGACCTCTTCCGTGTGAAGGAAGCGCGCTACCAACTGCGCCAATCGCCCGTGCATCCGCGAGCGGCTGCGAGATTCGATACTAGCCGACTCCGGGCCGTGGATGCACATCGACACAGGCCCTTCAGGCGACACACCCGGAGGGCGTAACCGGTTTTGTCTTGTCCCGCCGGATCGGATAGAGTCTTCCACGTGCCGCAGGGAACTGCGGGATGGAATGCGGATGTAGCGCAGTTGGTAGCGCATCACCTTGCCAAGGTGAGGGTCGCGAGTTCGAATCTCGTCATCCGCTCGAGTCGGCCCGGTCCTCGGATCGGGCCTCTCAGGTACGGTGCGGGTTTTATCCGTGTTGTGGCGTTCGGTGGATTGGCCGAGAGGCGAGGCAGCGGCCTGCAAAGCCGTATACACGGGTTCGAATCCCGTATCCACCTCGGTCCTGGGCTTTGCGCTCAGGTTCGGGCGATTGGCGCAGCGGTAGCGCGCTTCCCTGACACGGAAGAGGTCACTGGTTCGATCCCAGTATCGCCCACAGAGAGAGAAACCCCCGGGACGCCGGGGGTTTCGTCGTTTCCGCGGTGGTCCAACCTCCGGCGAGTGGCGACTACTTCGCTCTGGTCGATCGGACGATGGTCGGCTGGGCGGCTGCGGCGTCGAGGAGCGTGTGGGCGTGGCCGACGAACACCGTGGAACCGCCGAGCTCGAGGTGCAGCTCGAGTGCGACGTAATGGATCACCGCACGCGCTGCCGGTTGAGCAGCGCCGCGCGGGCGCGCCCGAGGTCCGTACTCAGCGGGTCGAGAGCTCCGGCGAGGGTGTCGAGGATGCCAAGAGAGCGTGCCACCTTCAGGACCACGTGGAAACCGACGGTGGAGTCGCCGTGCTCGACCTTGCGCAGGGTGTCACGGGTGATGTCCGCGCGCTCGGCGACCTGCTGGGTGGTGAGGCCGAGGATCTTGCGCCAGCCCGCGAAGTCGTCGCCGATCTGCTTGGCGGCGTGGACGACCTTGGCTGGTTGCTCGCTTGTCATAACCGCCCCTTCCCCGACCTTTAGTGACGAGCATACCGGGCCATAAGTCCATTAATGAATAGTTTGCTCGCCATTACTTCGCGATCGTGAGTGGAATTGATCTGCGTAGGCCGGACCGGGCTCACTCCGTTACGGTGTCGAGGTCGCGCGGTTCGTCGACGTCCGCGACCACGTCGGCGCTGACACGGACGATCGGGAGGTCGAGCCGCCCGATGAGCGCGCGCACCGGAGCCCCGGCGACCCCGCCCGTCGCCTGAAGGTGCGCCAGCCGCATCCGTAGGGCGGGGAGCGGGACACGCGCGAGGAGCCATTGGATGTTGCCGTCGTGATCGGCGAGCACTCCCGGCGGCATACCGTGAAGGACCGCTATCGCGTCGGCCGGCTGTGCGAGGTCCGCCGAGACGATGAGCGCCTCGCTCGTGCCTTCCGGCAGGGCGGCGACTCCAGCGGCGATCCCCGCACACGGGCCACCCCACCGCGGATACTCGGACACGCACACGATGTCCCGGGGGAGAGCGTGATCGGCGGCCGAGACGATGACCACCGTCCGGCAGTCGCTCAAGGCTTCGATCGTCCGGAGCAGGAGAGTCCGACCGCCCACCTGCGCTTGCAGCTTGTCGCTACCGAACCGGGTCGACCGGCCGCCTGCGACGACGATGGCGGCCTCCGCCGGGACACGCTCAGCCACGCCGGCTCTCCACTGTCATGGGTCCCGGAGCAGCGAGCTGCGCGTCGAAGCCCGACCAGGGCAACACCATACTGTCGGCGGTGTCGCCCTCGCCTATCCCTTCCTCCGGCACCACGAGGATGCCGCTGGCATCGGCGAGCCCACGCAGCATGGCGGCCCCGCGCCAGGCGGTCACCGTCGCCCGGCCATCCACCCACGTGAACGGTGCGAGCGTCGTCGCTCCGTCGCGCCCCGTCGCTGCGGCGGCGACCACCGGCCTGAGCTGGGCGGACGGTCGACCAGCCAACCCGGCAAGCAGTGGCTCGACCACCGTGAGCGCACCCAGCATCGCCGCGAGCGGGTTCCCCGGAAGAGCCGCGACGAACCGGCCGTCCGGCAGCACGGCCAGAGTCGTGGGGCCTCCCGGACGCATCGCGATGCCGTCCACCAGAATCCGCGCATCGAGCATGCGGAGGGCATCGCGGACATGGTCCGTGGGCGAGGTACCGGTACCGCCGGTGGAGACGACCACGGGAACGTCGGCCTCGTCGAGAGCGCGCGCCGTTCCATCCACGTCGTCGCGCACGCGGGTCGCTCCTGTCACGGTGCCGCCGAGCATGCGGATGAAGGCCGGCAGCTGGACGCCGAAGCTGTCCCGCACGCGTCCGGGACCCGGGATGCCCGCGGTCACGACTTCGTCACCGGTGAGCACCAGCCCGACGCGGGGCACGGCGCGCACCGCGAGTTCATCGCGTCCGGTGGCGGCGGCGAGTGCGACGTGTGCCGGGTTGAGCAGAGTGTCGGAGGCGACGATGCGCTCGCCGCGCGCAGCCTCCATCCCCGCCGGCCGGATGTGCTGGCCCGGTCGCGGCTCGTGTGCGACGGTCGAGCGGAGGATGCCATCAGCGACCGAACCGCTCTCGCTGCGGAGTACTGCGGTTGCGCCGGCCGGCACGAGCGCCCCGGTCACGATGGGGCGTGCGAAGCCCCGCGCGGGGAGGCCGTCCCGGAACCGTTCGACGACCTCACTTTCCAGCTTCCACGGTCCATCGCCCGCCACCAGCCAGCCGTCCATCGCTGCCGAGGCGAAATGGGGGAGATCGATGTCGGTGAGCAGGTCGCCTGCCAGGTGGCGTCCGACAGCGTCGGCGAGCGCGACGGTCTCCTGAGGCAGCAGGGAGGCCGCCCCAGCCGCAAGCGCGATCGCCCGGGCGTCATGCCAGGCGGCCCGTGCCATCCGTCTGTCGTGTCTGTTCGCGGCCGTGGTACTCATCGCCTTCGAGTATGGCCCGCGCTGGGCGGATCGTTCCCCTGCTGACGTCGATGCGCTTCTTCAGCGGATTCGAGTATGACCCGCCGCGTACGCTGTGATAAGCCTGCTGTATGAGCAGGAGGACGGCGCGAAGACGCATCACGAGGATCGAAGTCGGCGGGGCCGAGTCCCACCGCGAGGACCTCCTCGCCGTCGAAGAGCCGCTCGAGATCCGGCTCGGCGGAACGCCCTTGTCGATCACGATGCGTACGCCCGGGCACGACTTCGACCTGGCCGCCGGTTTCCTCGTCTCCGAGGGAGTGGTCGCCCACAACGAGGAACTCCTCGCCATCCGCTACTGCGCCGGCCTCCCGGCTGACGGGGAGAACACCTACAACGTTCTGGATGTGACCCTCGCGCCCGGGGTCGCGCGTCCCGCCGTGAGCCTCGATCGCAACTTCTACATGACCAGTTCTTGCGGACTGTGCGGCAAGGCGAGCATCGACGCCGTGCGCACCCGGTCCCACCATCCGGTGGGAGCTGACCCGGTGACCGTTTCCGACGAGTTCCTGAGCGCACTGCCGGACCGGCTCCGCGCCGGGCAGGCCGTGTTCGACCAGACGGGGGGCCTGCACGCAGCCGCGCTGTTCGATGCCGCCACCGGAGAGCTGCTGGTGCTGCGCGAGGATGTCGGCCGGCACAACGCTGTGGACAAGGTCGTCGGCTGGGCGCTCAAAGAGGGGAGGCTCCCGCTGAGCGGGACCGTCCTGATGGTGTCCGGTCGCGCGAGCTTCGAGTTGGTGCAGAAGGCGTCGATGGCGGGGATCCCCGTGCTGGCGGCGGTGTCGGCGCCGTCATCCCTGGCCGTCGATCTCGGGCAGGAGCTCGGGCTGACCGTCGTCGGGTTCCTGCGAGGGAACTCGATGGTCGTCTACTCGGGGCGAGAGCGCGTCGTCACTGCGGGGAAGACCCGGAAACAGGAGGAACTGGTCTGATGCATGACAGGGACGTGAACCCTGGGACCGACTACCCCGGCCTGCAGGTCGGCCGGAACAAGGACTGGGCCGCCGGAGTGCCTGCGATCCTGCACTCGATGGAGCCGGCCATCGCCGAAATGGGTCCGCTGCGTACTGCGAAGCTGATGACGGCGATCAACCAGAAGAACGGCTTCGACTGCATGAGCTGCGCCTGGCCGGACCCGGGCGAGCGCAACCTCCTCGAGTTCTGCGAGAACGGCGCGAAGGCTGTCACCTGGGAGGCGACGCCGGTCACGGTCCCGACGAGCTTCTGGGCCGAGAACTCGGTGAGCAGCCTGCTGGACAAGTCGGAGTACTGGCTCGGGATGCAGGGTCGCCTCGTCGAGCCCGTCTACAAGCAGGCGGGCTCGGATCATTACGAACCGATCAGCTGGGACCGGGCATTCACGGTGATCGCCGATCGCCTCAACTCGCTCGGCTCGCCGGATCGCGCCGCGTTCTACACCTCCGGCCGCACGGCCAATGAGACGGCGTTCGCCTATCAGCTGTTCGCCCGCGCATTCGGGACCAACAACCTCCCCGATTGCTCCAATATGTGCCACGAGTCGACCGGCACCGCGTTGAGCGAGACGATCGGCATCGGCAAGTCGACGATCGCCTACGACGACTTCGGCAAAGCCGAACTGATCATCGTGATGGGGCAGAACCCGGGCACGAACCATCCGCGCATGCTCACCGCTCTGGAGGAGGCGAAACGGAACGGCGCCACGATCGTCGCCGTGAACCCGCTGCCAGAGGCCGGCCTCATCCGCTACAAGAACCCGCAGAGGCCGCGCGGCATCATCGGCACGGGCACCCAGATCGCCGATCACTTCTTCCAGATCCGCTCCGGCGGCGACATGGCGCTGCTGCAAGCGGTGTCGAAGCGTGTGCTGCAGGCCGAGGACCGCGCTCCGGGCACCGTGCTCGACCACGAGTTCCTCGCCGAGCACACCCTGGGCCTTGAGGCGTTCCGCGAGCACATCGCCGCGCTCGACGACGCCACCGTGCTGGAGGCCACCGGCCTCACTCTCGACGAGGTGGACCTGCTGGCGGACCTCTACGTGCGCTCCGACCGCACGATCATCACGTGGGCGATGGGTCTGACGCAGCAGAAGAATGCGGTTGCGACCCTGAAGGAGCTGATCACCCTCCTGCTGCTGCGCGGCAACATCGGCAAGCCCGGCGCGGGGGCCTCTCCGATCCGCGGTCACAGCAATGTGCAGGGCGACCGGACGATGGGGATCTGGGAGCGGATGCCCGACAGCTTCCTCGACGCCGTTCAGCGGGAATTCGGCTTCGACCCGCCGCGCACGCACGGCTTCGACTCCCTGCAGACGATCACCGGTCTGCAGCGCGGCGAGATCGATGTCTTCTTCGCGATGGGCGGCAACTTCGTCGCAGCGATCTCCGACACCGCTGCTGCGGAGGCGGCCATGCGCGGCGCTGGACTGACGGTGCAGGTGTCGACCAAGCTCAACCGTTCGCACGTCGTCACCGGGGAGGAGGCGCTGATCCTGCCGACGCTCGGCCGCACCGAGGTGGACCTCCAGAAGGGCGGTCCGCAGTTCCTCTCGGTGGAGGACAGCGTCTGCGCTGTGCATGCCACCCACGGCGCGGTGCCCCCGGTGGCACCCGGCCTGCTCTCGGAGGTGGCCATCGTCTGCCGGTTGGCGCGGGCGACGCTCGGCGACCGGTACGGGATCGACTGGGCCGGATTCGAAGACGAGTACGACGTGATCCGCGACCACATCAGCCGGGTCGTGCCGGGCTTCGAGGCATTCAACGCAGACGTTCGCCGGAAGGGCGGCTTCGTCCTGCCCAATGGTCCCCGCGACGCGCGCCGCTTCGACACCGCAACGGGCAAGGCGATGATCACCGTCAACGAACTGGAGCACCTCGAGCGGCCGGAAGGCCGGCTGATCCTGCAGACCATGCGCTCCCATGACCAATTCAACACGACGATCTACAGCCTCAACGATCGCTACCGCGGCATCACGAAGGGCCGGGACGTGATCTTCGTCAACCCGGACGACCTCGCCGAACTCCAGCTCTCCGACGGTCAGCGCGTGAACATCATCAGCGAATCGCGCGACGAGCCGGACCGCGTGCTCCCGAACTACCGGATCGTGTCCTACCCGACGGCACGGGGATGCGCGGCGGCGTACTACCCCGAAGCGAACGTCCTCGTGCCCCTGAAAAGCGCTGCCACGGGGAGCAACACCCCGGTGTCGAAGGCCGTCATCGTGCGCCTGGAGGCCGTGGAGCAGTGAACGGGTGACCACGCCCGTCCACTCAGCTCAGCTCAGTAGCAGACCTGCAGGCCCTCGATGTCGGAGGTCAGCACGTTCGTGCCACCGGTGATCTTCGTCGCCGTCGTGCCGAGGCGGACCATCTGGTCCCCGATGACGCGGGGCACGCAGCCGGCGCGGACCAGGAGCAGCGGGCGGGATGCGGAGCCCGCTGCAGCGGAGGCGACGAGGGCGTCCTGCCAGGTGATTCCGGAGGCCACGTACACGGTCCCTGCCCCGTTTGCGGCGTAACCGGAGGCGGCCAGCAGCGCGCTGGTTGCGAACCGGTCGGATCCGCCGATGCGGGTGACCGTCGACCCCTGGCTCTGGGGCTGCACCGACCAGACATCGCCGACCACATCCGAACCGCCGATGAGCGTGAGCGAGTGCACCGACTTGGCGGTCAGATAGGCCTGGGTCGCCGGGTCGATGGTCGCGCCGTTGACGAGGAGCAGCGGGTTGTTCTTCTTTGCGGCCACGGGCGCGGCCGACAGCGCGTCCGCAAAGCTGTTCGCGGCCGCGATGTAGGCGGCAGTGGCGTTCGGGAAGGCGTAGGCCGCGATCTGCCGTGACGTGTCGTAGCGATCGGCGCCACCGATGCGGGTCACCGGCGCCACTGCCTGCAGCTGGGTGAGGGCGTCGTCGGTGATCGCACTGGTCCCGCCGACGACGATGATCTTCGCCGGCTTCAACCGCTGGATCTCGGCCAGCACGTCCGCCGGGACGGCGCCGGGCATCGTCAGAAGGACTGGGCCGTGCTGAGCGCCGGCGGCCGGCGCGGCGGAGAGGGCGTCAGGGAAGTCCAGCCCCGAAGCGACGTAGACCACCGGGACACCCGAGGTCGGGAACGCCTGCTTCGAGACCTGGACGGACGTGGCGAAGCGGTCGGACCCCGCCAAGCGGGTCGCTGCGGGCGCGGTTGCGATCGCCGCCGAGATGAAGGCCGTCTTGCAGCCGAGCGAGGCGTTGCCGGCGCTGTCGCCCGGGAGGGCCAGCGCGGTGATGCACGCCCCGTACTGTCCGTATCCGCTCCATGGCGCCTGCACCGCGAAGCCGTGTGCGGCGCCGGCGGACGGATATACGTTGCCGACATCGGGACGGCTGGCGTTCGCGGTGACGGTCGTCGTGGTGATCCCCGCCGGCGTGTTCCAGGTGATCTGCACTTGGCTGGAGGCCGCCAGGTTGGTCAGGTCGATCGCCCAGCCGGTCACACTGAACGGCGACCCGGAGGTCACGGTCGCCGTGTCGTAGGATCCGATCGGCGGGTGGCTCTGCGCCCCGTACGCGAAGGCCTGGAGCTGGGCCCAGGTACCGTTGAAGATGTCCTGGTCACCCGTGAAGACTCCCGCGTCGGCGTACTGCCACATGGTCCAGTTCAACCAGCTCGCGGGCAGCGCGCCCGGGGTGGTCGTTCCGTACCGCGCCACGAAGAGCGGGTACGCGCCGAAAGTGTTGTTGGAGCCCGTGCACTGGTTCCACCAGTTGGTCGTGGAGTAGATCGCGGGCGGGATCCCGGTCAGTGCCTTCATCGTGTGGACGAAGTCGGCGATCCACGACGACATGGCTGCCGTCGACATGCCCCAGCAGGTGCCGCTGCCGTCGGTCGCGTACTCGATGTCGAGCAACGGCGGGAGGGTCCGCCCATCCGGTGCCCAGTTGCCGCCGTGCGCATAGAAGTACTGTGCCTGCGTGGCGCCGCTCGAGACGTTCGGCGCAGCGAAGTGGTACGCGCCCCGGATCAGTCCGGCACTCGTCGCACCCGACCACTGGGAGGGGAAGTGGGAGCTGACGTAATCCGTGCTCTCAC
>NZ_JBNDHX010000054.1:0-25537 GCF_056755275.1 Leifsonia sp. HAY1-4F | reverse complement strand
TCCGTCGTCGGCAGCGTCAGATGTGTATAAGAGACAGATCCCGCACTGTGCGGGATCGGGGCGGCCGGAGTAGTTTGTGCGCATGACCGTCGTCACCACACACCGCCTCGGCGAGCCCTACTGGGTGGACTACGCCGCATCCGACGTCCCGCGCGCTTCGGAGTTCTACGCCGGCCTGTTCGGCTGGACCGCCGACGTCGGCGGCGGGGAGTACGGCGGCTATACGACGTTCCGTCGCGACGGCCGCATGGTGGCGGGACTCGGAGCGGTCATGGACGGCGCGCAGGCGAACACGTGGACCACGTACCTCCTGGTCGAGGACGCGGAGGCGGCGGAGAAGGCCGCAGAGGAGGCGGGCGCCGAAGTGGTCTCGCCGACGATGGCCATCGGCGACCAGGGCAGGCTCGCCGTCGTCGTCGACCCGGGCGGGGCCGTGATCGGACTCTGGCAGCCCGACCAGCACCGCGGCTTCGAGCTGGTGGCGGAGGTGGGCGCGCCCGCCTGGCACGAGCTCTACGCGCGTGACTTCCCCGCACAGGTCGGCTTCTACACCTCGGTGTTCGGCTGGACGACACAGACGCTCGGCGACACGGCGGACTTCCGCTACGTCACCTTCGGCGAGCCGACCTCACCCGGCGGCGGCGTCTACGACGCGGACAAGATGCTGCCGGAGGGCATCCCGTCGCACTGGGTCGTCTACTTCGGCGTCGCGGACGCGACCGCCGCATCCGCCCGTGTCGTCGAGCTCGGCGGAACGGTCGTGCGCGACCCCTGGGACAGCGAGTTCGGCCGCTTCGCGCAGGTCACGGACCCGTTCGGCGGCCTCTTCTTCTTGCACGAGGTCCGCTCGGGCGGCGCTGCGTAACCCGCACCTCGCACATTCGTGACGAATCGTCGCTGAACGGCGCTCAGAACGCACATTCGTGACGAATCACGGCCCCGCGGCCCCGGTTAGTGGACGCTCGCCTGGAAGGAGCGGATGCGCAGCAGCACTTCGGTGCGCAGCGTCTCGGGTGCGGTCTCCTTGCACGCGCGCTGCACCACCTCGGTCAGCACGACGCTCAGGTGCGCCTCGTCGGAGCATCCGGCGCAGCTCGCCAGGTGCTCGCGCACGTCGGCAGCATCCTCGCTGCACAGCTCGTTGCGCAGGTACTCCTCGAGTTCGGCCTTCGCCTTCTCACATCCACAGTCGGTCATCTCTTGCTCCTGGAAGTCTGCACGGCGCGGTCCCCCTGGACGGCCGAGAGGCCCCGCTCGTGCGCGTAGTCGGTCAGAAGCTCCCGCAGCATGCGACGGCCGCGGTGGAGGCGGCTCATCACGGTGCCGATCGGGGTCTTCATGATGTCGGCGATCTCCTGATAGGAGAACCCCTCCACATCGGCGAAGTAGACGGCCAGCCGGAAGTCCTCCGGGATGGCCTGCAGCGCGTCCTTGACGGCGCTGTCCGGCAGGTGGTCGATCGCTTCCGCCTCGGCCGAGCGGCTCGTGGATGCGGTGGTCGACTCCGCGCCTCCGAGCTGCCAGTCCTCGAGCTCGTCGATCGTCCCCTGGTAGGGCTCGCGCTGCTTCTTCCGATAGGTGTTGATGAACGTGTTGGTGAGGATGCGGTACAGCCAGGCCTTCAGGTTGGTGCCCTGCTGGAACTGGTTGAACGCCGCAAACGCCTTCACGAACGTCTCCTGCACGAGGTCCTGCGCGTCCGACGGGTTTCTGGTCATGCGCAGGGCAGCCGCGTACAGCTGGTCCATGAAAGGCAGGGCCTGCTCCTCGAAGAGGTGGCCCGCATCCTGGGTCTCGGTGCTCATCACCGGCCAGTCTAGTTGCGCGAGCCCCGCATCCACTCCGGCGAAGGACCCCGCGGGGTCGGTGAGCCGACGCGTCAGGACGCTGGGGACGTCGAGCACGGCGGTTGCGGCCACGGGCGGATCCTTCCTCTCGGCGCGAACACGGATAATCTTGACAACAATGCTGATTTCGAAATATTCCGCTCCCGACTTCGATCCGTACGGCGACAACCGGTCCGACGAGCCGAACACCCTGTGGCCTGCCCCGGTCGCCGACGGGCCGATCTCGGCGACCGTCGCGCTCCCGGGGTCGAAGTCGCTCACCGCGCGTGAGCTCGTGCTGGCAGCCCTGGCCGACGCGCCGTCGTTGCTGCGGGCTCCGCTGCATTCGCGCGACAGCGCCAACATGGTGGAGGCGCTGCGCGCGCTCGGCGTCGGCATCGACGAAAAGCCGGGCGCCGGAGCCTTCGGCGCGGACCTCCTGGTCACCCCGGCCGAGGAGCTGCTCGGCAGCACCACGATCGAGTGCGGTCAGGCCGGAACGGTCATGCGCTTTGTTCCGCCGATCGCCGGTCTCGCCCTCGGCCCGACCATGTTCGACGCCGACGACTCGGCGCGAGGCAGGCCCATGGGCGCGATCATCTCCGCCCTCCGCTCGCTCGGCGTGGATGTGAACGACGACGGCCGCGGGTCCCTCCCCTTCACCGTCCACGGCACCGGCCGCGTCGCCGGCGGCCCTGTCGAAGTGGATGCGTCCAGCTCCAGCCAGTTCGTGAGCGCACTGCTGCTCTCGGCGAGCCGGTTCGAGAACGGACTCGACCTCACCCATTCCGGCGACCGCCTGCCGAGCCTCCCGCACATCGAGATGACCATCGCCGCCCTCGCCGCGCGCGGCGTGACCGTCGAGTCGCCGGAGACGGGACGCTGGACCGTCGCTCCGGGCACCATCGCAGCACGGGACGTCGACATCGAGCCCGACCTGTCCAACGCTGCGCCGTTCCTCGCCGCCGCGGTCGTCACGGGCGGAACGGTGACGATCACCGGCTGGCCGGAGTCGACCACCCAGGTGGGCGCGGATCTGGCGGAGCTGCTCCCGCTGTTCGGCGCGACCGTGACGCGCGACGGCGACCGGCTGACGGTGACGGGGCCGGAACGTCCCCACGGCGTCCAGCTCGACCTCAGCACCGGAGGAGAGCTGGCCCCGGCCCTCGTGGCCATCGCCGCTCTCGCCGACGGGCCGAGCGAGATCACCGGCATCGGCCACATCCGCCACCACGAGACCGATCGGCTCGCCGCGCTGGCCGCCGAGATCAACGGGCTCGGCGGCGCCCTCACCGAGTTGGAGGACGGCCTGCGCATCGATCCGCAGCCGCTCCACGGCGGGGTCTGGCGCAGCTACGAGGATCACCGGATGGCCACCGCCGGCGCGATCGTGGGGCTGGCGGTCCCCGGCGTCGAGATCGAGAACGTCGCCACGACCGCGAAGACCCTCCCGCAGTTCACGCAGCTCTGGACGGGGATGCTGCAGGGCGGGATCGCACCGCGTGACTGACCGTACCGGGACGGGCAGCGGCGCATCCGGCAGCGGATCCGAGGGCTTCGGGCCCGAGAGCAGCGGATCCGACGGCACCGGCTCCGAGGGCTTCGGGCCCGAGAGCAGCGGCTCGTGGTGGGACGACGGCGACGAGGATGAGGAACTCGACCTCTACGACGAGTCCAGCATCCGCAGCCGGCCGAACCCGAAGGGGAACCGTCCGCGCACCAAGACCCGCCCCGGCCACACCGACGCCGAGATCGCCCGCGTGCTCGGCGTCGACCGCGGCCGCTACACCATCCTGCTCGACGAGGACACCGACCGGGAGCGCCAGGTCACCGCAGCGCGAGCGAGCGAGCTGCGGCGCAACCCCATCGTGACCGGCGACCGCGTGGCGGTCGTCGGCGACACGACCGGCGAGGAGGGAACGCTCGCCCGGATCGTCCGGGTCGAGCCGCGGACGACCCTGCTGCGGCGCAGCGCCGACGACACGGATGAGGTGGAGCGCATCGTCGTCGCCAACGCAGACCAGATGCTGATCGTGGTCGCGGCCGCGAACCCGGAGCCGCGCACGCGCCTCGTGGACCGCTACCTCGTGGCCGCGTACGACGCAGGAATCGAGCCGATGCTCTGCGTCACCAAGACGGACCTCGCCGACCCGGAACCGTTCCTGGCGAACTTCGCCGGACTCGGACTGCCCGTCTTCACCAGCAGGGAGGACGACATCCCGCTCCAGGAGATCGCGGCCGCCCTCGTCGGGCACGACACGGTCGTCGTCGGGCATTCCGGAGTGGGGAAGTCGACCCTCGTCAACGCGCTCGTGCCCGGCGCCCGGCGCGCGACCGGGCACGTGAACGTGGTGACCGGACGCGGCCGGCACACCTCCTCATCCACGGTCTCGCTCCGCATCGAGGACGGCGCCGGGCATCACGGCTGGGTGATCGACACTCCCGGCGTGCGATCGTTCGGCCTGGGATATGTGAACACGGACAGCATCCTCAAGTCGTTCACCGACCTCGCGGCGATCGCCGAGGACTGCCCGCGCGGATGCACCCACCTGCCCGATGCGCCGGACTGCGCCATCATCGAGGCCGTCGAGGAGGGCCGGCTGGGCGAGGCCGGACGAGCCCGCCTCGACTCCCTCCAGCGCCTGCTCACCACCTTCGCCCGCTGACCACCTGTCGGCCGGCACCGCCGCCGACGGAAGCCGTCATGCACGCTTCCGACGGCGACTGCGGTCGTTCGGAACGTGTGCGGCTGCTCGCCCCGCAGCAGTCGTGACAAACGGGCGCAGTCGCGCGGGAAGCCCTGCGCGAGGGCCGGGCGGAAGCCGGGCGGAAGCCGGGGTCAGGCCCGAGGGGCCGTGTCCGGGGCCGGACGGACGCGCGAGGAACCGAAGGCCCGCCGGTGCACCCAGACGCCGCGCGCCAGGCCCGCCCAGAACACCGCACCGAAGGGGATGACGTAGGTCGCGAACGACAGAATCGCCCTCCCCGCCGCCGCCCGGGCAGCGCCGACGAGCGCCAGCGCCACAACAGCCGCGACAGCGAGCGCGAGGATGAGCACGATCAGCCACCAGAGCCCGAACACGGCCCCCAGGACGATCACGAGCAGCGCCAGGACCGGCGCCACCACCAGCGCGAGAAGGACCAGGTTGCGCACGAGCCCCGTGCCGGCGTAGCTGTCGACGAACAGCGTCCCGCGTACGAAGGCGTGCCGCAGGAACCCGCGCACGGTCACCCGCGGGCGGTACAGAGCGCGGAAGCCCGGGTCGATGCGCAGGGCTCCGTGCTCCGCGATGTAGCGCAGCAGGCGGGTGTCGTCGGACACGAGGTCGGCGTTCTCCTCCGGCCAGGCCACGCGGCACGCTTCGAGGAAGGCCTCGCGGTCGATGACAAGGCAGCCCGTCCCCTTCGGCACCCGATCGAAGTTCGCCGGCGTGACGTCCGTCGGCACGGGGTGCGCGAGGTATCCGCCCCAGAATACGTGCGTCGGCACCTCCCAGAACCGCCCGACCAGCGGAGCCGCCGGGTCGGTCGGCACGTGGCCGATCCATGCGCGAGCGTCGGGCCGCAGGGCATCCACCCGCTCCAGGTAGGCGAACGCGTCCTCCTCGATCAGCAGACGCGAGTCGAAGAGCAGCACCCGCTCGCTGCGAGCCGCCTGAACGCCCGCGAACCGGGCGAGGAAACGGCCGCGGTTCTCCTGGGCGATGACGCGGATCGGGACGCTCGACTCCGCCGCCAGTGTGCCGAGCACGGTCGCCGTGTCATCCGTCGAGCCGTCGTCCACCACGACGATCTCCGCCGCCACAGCGCTCCGCGCGAGTGCGCCGGCGAGCGAGCCGATGGTGCTCGGAAGCCACGGCGCCGAGTCGAAGGAGGCGATGACGATGCTGAGCTGCGGTCCGGTCACGGTGTCGCGGGCTCCTCGATCGCGCGTTCCTGCCCGGCACGGCGGCTCCGGATCAGCAGCGCCCAGTGGATGCCGTAGAGCGACAGGAAGATCGCCAGACCGATCAGGCCGTTGCCGATCAGCCACGCATCCACGTCGGGGAGCGTCGCGGAGGCGACCAGCCACTGCGCGACGGCTCCGAGCAGGAACACGGCGAGCGCCGTCCGGGACGCGATGGCCGTGATCCGCACCAGGACACCCTGTGCGAGCGCCCACGGCAGCCAGGCCACCGAGAACGCCACCACGATCTGCGCCGTCTGCGCGTAGTGGGAGCCGAAGAGCAGCCCGACGATCCAGGGTCCGAGGAGCGAGACCGCTGCGAACATGACGAGTCCCGTGAGCAGCGTCACCGCCAGGATCACCGTGACCCCCAGGTTGGTGAGCGCCGCGTTGCCCTTGCTGCGCACGAATCGCGGCAGCAGGTACAGCGAGAACGTGGAGGGGATGATCAGCGTCGTCTTGATGAGCACTGCGGCAGCGGCGTAGGCGCCGGCGACCGCATCGGGCGCGTCTCCGCGGACCAGCACGACGTCGGCGTTCGTCAGCCAGGCGAAGCCGACTGTGAGCAGCAGCACCACGGTGCTCTGCATCGTGAACGGCGAGCGGCCCACTGCGAGCGCCCGGCGGCGGGCCATGGAGCCTGCCCCGATCGCGCCGGTCAGAGCGGTCAGGACCAGGATGGCGAGGATGGCGATCGAGCCGCCGCCCAGCAGGATGGCCGCCAGGGCGAGCACGGCCTGCGCCACCTGCGCGCCGGTGGACCACCAGACGACGGCGCGCGAGTCCTCCGCGCCCTGCAGCCGGCCCTGGGCCAGGGCGAACAGGAAGTTGGGGATCATGGCCGCCGCGGTCAGCACGATGGTGACCACCCCCAGGGCGCCCGGCGCGGCGAGCCGGGAGGACAGCGCGAACACGCCGAGCGTCCCGATCCCGCCCAGCACCAGCGCCTCGATGAGCGCACCGTCCATCCGCCGGGTGCGCTCCCCCGGCACGCTGTGCGGGACGTGCAGCGCCTCCGCGGTGGTCACCGCGACCGAGTTGCGGAGGGCGGAGCTGCCGATCGCCGCCACGTTGATCAGAGCCAGGGCGGCGGCGAGGAGACCGTACGCCGACGGCCCGAGACCTCGGATGGTGATGATCTGGAAGGCGGTGGTGGCGAGGATCCCCAGAGCGCTGACACCGGCGATCTCCGCCAGGGCCCGCCCGTGGCGCGTGATCATGCCAGGACCCCGGCGCTGCGGCCGCGCCCTGTCGTCGCTACTCGGCATACCCTCTGCTGATCAGATCGGCGACGATGAGGTCCGACGGGGAGCGCTCCGGCCGGTCGGGCTCGTGACGCAGCGACGCATAGTCGTCGAGGAACGACCGCAGTCGCCCGAGGTCCCATTCGGAGAGCACGATGTTGCGGCCGATGCCCTCGCCCTGCTCCGTCGTCTTGCGGTGGATGAGCGTCGGGACACCCAGCAGCGCCGACTCCGCCTGGATGCCGCCGGAGTCGGTCACCACGAACGCGGCGTTCTCCAGCAGCGCGACGAACTCGTCGTGCCGCAGCTTCGGGATGATCTGGATGCGGTCGCCGCCCTGGCTGGCGAGCAGACGCTCCAGGGTCTCGCGGTTGTAGGCGTCCACGATCAGCCGCAGCGGGACGGGACTTGCGGTGAGGGCGGCGAGCGTCTCATCCACGAGCTGGCTGTTGGAGATGAACTCGAACCGGTGCAGCAGCACCACGCCGTAGGGGTCGTCGGACGACGCGTCGCGCGCGCCGTGGTCGAGCACCGCATCCAGTGCGGTGTTCCCGTGGGTGTAGACGACGTTCGAGCGCTTCTGGAGGTTGCGGGTCGCCTCGGCCGACGGCGTGTAGTGCACCGTCGCCATGGTCCCGACGATGCGTCGGTCGAGTTCCTCGGGGAAGGGGTGCCGCCAGTTGCCGCTCCGCAGCCCGGCTTCGATGTGGGCGCAGTCGAATCCCATCCGCTTGGCGATGTACGCACCGGCGACGCTCGTCAGAGTGTCGCCGTGCACCACGATGACGGTGTTCTCCGGCAGCGAGGCGGCGACGGTCTTGCGGTTCTTGCGCAGCCAGCCCAGGACGGACATCCCCCAGCGCACGACATCGGCCGTGCCGCGCAACGGCTTTCCGGCAGCGCCGCGGGCGATCACCTGATCGGGCGTCCCGAGCCCCAACTGCTCCATCGCGGTCACCAGCGACTCGGTGTGCTGCATGGTGACCCACTGCTGGGTGGGTGCACCTCGCTCCCGGAGCCGGCGGATGACGGGGGCCAGTTTGATGGCCTCTGCCGTCGTTCCGTAGATGAACACGATCATGTCTTCGGTGGTGCGCCTTCCGAGTCGGGTGGAGGTTCTCACGACGGGCGCTCGCTTGCGGAACAGGTGCCGTGACCGCTGAACGATCGTACCGAACCGCGCACCTCCCACCATCGCGCGCGGGACCTGGAGAGCCCGGACCTCCAGCAGAACAGAGGCCACTCGATGATACATTCATTGCATTCGTCGCATGGATTCTGCCGGTGCGCGCCGCGGCGAAGCTCCCATCGGGAGCCACTCTGCTGGGGAGGAAGAAGCTCGTTGTTTGTTGCCGCGAATGCCGATGTCGCCGAGTCGGCGACCGTCGGCGACGGGACGAAGATCTGGGATCTGGCACAGGTTCGCGAAGACGCGACGATCGGCGAGAACTGCGTGATCGGCCGCGGCGCCTACATCGGCGCGGGAGTCAGCGTCGGGAGCAACTGCAAGATCCAGAACCAGGCACTGGTCTATGAGCCTGCCGTCCTCGAGGACGGCGTCTTCATCGGCCCGGCGGTCGTCCTGACGAACGACACCTTCCCCCGTGCCATCACGCCGGACGGGACGCTGAAGTCCGCCTCCGACTGGGAGCCGGTCGGTGTGCTGGTGCGTTCCGGCGCCTCCATCGGAGCCCGCGCCGTGTGCGTCGCCCCGGTCGAGATCGGCGCCTGGGCGACGGTGGCGGCGGGAGCCGTCGTCACCCGCGACGTGCCCGCTTTCGCCCTGGTCGCCGGCGTGCCCGCGCGGCGGATCGGCTGGGTGGGCCGTGCCGGCATCCCCCTGGTCCTCGACGGTGACCACTGGATCTGCCCGCAGACCGGCGAGCGCTATCGCCAGAACGACGAAACACTGGAGGTGGTCCTGTGACCGACCTGGACTTCATCCCTGCTGCGCGGCCGCTGATCGGCGACGACGAGCGGGCCGCAGTGGATGCGGTGCTGCGCAGCGGCATGCTCGCCCAGGGTCCCGAAGTGAGCGCCTTCGAGCGGGAGTTCTCTGAAGCCCTCGTCGGCGGCCTGCCGACCGCGGCTGTCAACTCCGGCACGTCCGGCCTGCTGCTCGGCCTCCTCGCCGCCGGGATCGGGCCGGGCGACGAGGTCATCGTCCCGTCGTTCACGTTCGCCGCGACGGCGAACGCCGTGGTGCTCGCGGGAGCCACGCCGGTGTTCGCCGACATCGAGCGCGACAGCTTCGGCCTCGACCCCGAGGCGGCCGCCCGGGCGATCGGCCCCAACACTGCCGCGATCATGCCCGTCCACCTGTACGGTCACCCCGCCGACATGCGGGGGCTCACCGCCCTGGCGCAGGAGCACGGCCTCGCCGTGTTCGAGGATGCCGCCCAGGCCCACGCCGCCGAGCTCGACGGCCGACCGGTCGGCACCTTCGGCGAGTGGGCCATGTTCAGCCTCTATCCGACCAAGAACATGACCTCCGGCGAGGGCGGCATGGTCGTCTCGGCGGCGGAGAGCACTGACGAGCGCGTCCGTCTCCTGCGGAATCAGGGCATGGCGCGCCCGTACGAGAACGAGATCGCCGGCTTCAACGCGCGTATGACCGACCTGCATGCCGCCATCGGGAGGGTGCAGCTGAGGAAGCTGGCCGGATGGACGGAGCAGCGCCGGAGGAACGCCGCCCGCTTCGACGCGGAGCTCGAGGGCGTCGTCACTCCCCCGGTCGCGGCTGGGGCCAAGCACGTCTACCACCAGTACACGATCCGGGTGGCCGAGGACCGCGACGGATTCGCGCGCGCCCTGCGCGAGGAGCACGGGATCGGCACGGGCGTCTACTACCCCACTCCCGTTCACCGCCTCCCGGTGTTCGGGCTCCCGCTGGACCTCCCCGAGACCGAGCGTGCGGCCCGGGAGGCGCTGTCCCTCCCCGTGCATCCCTCTCTCACCGAGCAGGACCTCGACCGCATCGTCTCGGCCGTGAACCTCCTGGCGAAGGCGGGAAGCTGACCGCGGGTCCGATCGGCACGGCTGTGGCGCGAGAATAGGGACATGACTGACACTCGACTCGAAGCCGGACAGCCGGCCCCCGTATTCACCCTCGCCGACCAGGACGGCGCGACCGTCTCGCTCGGCGACTTCGCCGGAAAGAACGTGATCGTGTACTTCTACCCGGCGGCGATGACGCCCGGGTGCACCACGGAGGCGTGCGACTTCCGCGACAACCTCAACTCGCTGAAGTCGGCGGGCTACCAGGTGATCGGGATCTCGAAGGATGCTCCGGCCAAGAACAAGCAGTTCCAGGAGCTGGAGGGGCTGAACTTCCCGCTGCTGTCCGACGAAGACCTCGCGGTGCACCTCGCGTACGGTGCCTACGGCGAGAAGAGCCTGTACGGGAAGACCGTCGAGGGCGTCATCCGGTCCACCTTCGTCGTCGACCCCGACGGCACGCTCCGCCTCCCGCTCTACAACGTCAAGGCGACCGGCCACGTCGCCTCGCTGCGCAAGAAGCTCGGCGTCGACGCCTGACGTCCCGCCCCACCGCGCGCCGGTCCGCACCGTCGAGTACGCAGAGACTGCACGTCGTCGCGGCGTGTCGCGTGCAGTCTCTGCGTACTCGACGGTGGGTGCCGAGGGTGGGACTTAGGCGGGGAGGCGCGGCACGGCGGCGAGCAGGCGGCGCGTGTAGGGGTCGCGGGGAGCACCCAGAACCTCGCGCGTGTCGCCCTGCTCGACCAGGCGGCCGCCCTGCAGTACGACGGTACGGGCGCACAGGGATGCGACCACGCTGAGATCGTGCGACACCATGACCACGGTCATCCCCTCGGCCGTCGCGAGCTCTCCGAGGAGGTCGATGATCTGGATGCGCGTCGTCACATCCAGGGCGCTGACCGGCTCGTCGGCGAGCAGCACCCGCGGCCGGGAGACGATCGCGCGTGCGATCGCGATGCGCTGACGCTGTCCGCCGGAGAACTCGTGCGGGTACCGGCGGGCGGCATCGGCGGGCAGGGCCACCGCCTCCAAGGCGGCGGCGACGCGCGCACGGGCATCGGCTCCGGCCGCGATCCCGAGGGAGGCGAGCGGCTCGCCCACGATGCGGCCTATGCTCTGTCGCGGGTCGAGCGAGGAGTACGGGTCCTGGAACACCGGCTGGACGCTGCGGCGGAAGGTCCGGACCTGCTCGCGATCACGCGGTTCCAGCGGCTTGCCGTCGAACAGGACGGCACCGCTCGTCGGCCGCTCGAGTCCGAGCAGCAGCGAGAGGATCGTCGTCTTGCCCGCACCCGATTCGCCCACCAGCCCCAGGCTCCGTCCCTCCTCGACGGCGAAGGACACGCCTTCGAGGGCCGGCGTCGCGGCGCGACGGTACCGGAAGCCGGCATCGCGCAGTTCGAGGATCGGTGTCATGACACCTCCAGTGCGGCATCCAGCTCGCGTGCGCTGCGGACGAGTTCGGCCGTGTACCGGTGGCGCGGCGCGGTCAGGAGCTGCTCGATAGGGCCCTCCTCGACGATCCGGCCCGCACGCAGCACCAGGGCTCGCTGCGCCATACGGGACACCACGGCGAGATCATGGCTGACGAAAAGCAGCGCCATCCTCCGCTCTGCCACCAGCCGCTCCAGCAGGGCCAGCACCTCGGCCTGGACGGTCACGTCAAGCGCGGTGGTCGGTTCATCCGCGATCAGCAGGCGCGGCCGGCAGGCGAGCGCAGCGGCGATGGCCACGCGCTGGCGCTGTCCGCCCGAGATCTCCCACGAGTAGGCGCGCGCGATCCGTTCCGGCTCCGGCAGGCCGACCTCGACCAGGGCGTCGATCACGGCTCGCCGGAGCGAGCCGCCGCGCAGCCCGAGGTGACGCCGGAGGGGCTCGGCGACCTGCGCTCCGAGCCGCATCAGCGGATCGAGCGCGGTCAGGGGCTCCTGGAAGACCGTGGAGGCGATACGGCCGCGCAGCGGGACCAGTTCGCGCTCGCGGGCGCCGACCACCTGGACGCGGTCCAGCAGGACGCTCCCGGACGCCGTCAGCCCGGCCGGAAGCAACCCGGTCAGCGCGAACGAGGTGAGCGACTTGCCGGAGCCGGATTCGCCGATCAGGGCGAGACGCTCCCCCGGCGCGAGCCGGAAGGAGACGTCTCGCACCAGCGGCGTGCCGTCCCCGCCGGAGACCGAGAGGCCGCCCACGTCCACCACGTGCGCCTGAGACGCGGGTTCCGCGCTCATCGGGACCTCCTCCGGGTCGGATCCGCCACATCCCGCAGCCCGTCCGCCACGAGATTGACCCCGATCACGAGCACGACCAGCGCGACACCCGGCGCGATGGCTCCCGCCGGGGCCGTCGACACCGTGCCCTGCGCCTCCTGCAGCAGCCGTCCCCAGGATGCGTTCGGGGGTGGGGCGCCGAGCCCGAGGTACGACAGGCTCGCCTCGGCCAGCACCGCGACGCCGAACTGCAGTGCCAGGTTCACGCTCAGCGTCGGCCAGATGTTCGGCAGGATGTGCCGGAGGATGATCCCCGGCCACGAGGTGCCCGAGGTCCGCGCGGCAGTCACGTACTGCTGAGCGAGAACCCGTTTGGCGAGGACGCGCGTCAGCCGGGCGACCACCGCCGACATGGCCAGTCCGATCGCGATGATGGCTGTCCCGAGCGACGCCCCCTGCGCCGCGACGATCAGCATCGCCAGCAGCAGCGTCGGGAACGCGATCAGGATGTCGAGGACGGCCGAGAGGGTGTCATCCAGCCACTTCGTCGCGAATGCGGCCAAGAGCCCCAGCGCGATCCCGACGATCGCGCCGATGACGACGGCACCGATCCCTACCCCCAGCGCGATCCGGGCACCGATCATGAGCTGCGTGGTGAGGTCGCGGCCGAACCGGTCCGTTCCCAGCCAGTGTGCTGCGCTCGGCTGCTCGAGCCGGGTGCCGGAGGTGTCCGACTGCGCGTACGGCAGCCAGAAGAAGGAGACGATGGCGACCAGCACCACGACACCGACGAGCACCAGCCCGACCCCGAGCGCGACGGAGCGCCTCGCGCGCCTGCGGCCGGCGCCGCCCGGTTCGGGCGACGGGACCTCGATCGCCTGCTCCACGATCGCGCTCATGCGTTCCCCGAGATGCTGCGGCGGAGCCGCGGGTCGACGAGCCGCTGAGCGACGTCGGCGAGGAAGCCGACGATCAGCACCAGCAGCGTCGACACGAACAGGATGCCCTGGATGTTCGGGTAGTCGTGCTGCTCGATGGCTTTGAGGAGCATGCTCCCGAGCCCGGGAAGGGTGAAGACGCTCTCCACCACGACGGCTCCGAGGAAGGTGGTCGCCAGCTCGATGCCGAGCACGGAGATGACCGGCACCGCGCCGTTGCGCAGGCCATGCCGCCACATCGCCCGGCCGAAGCCGGAGCCGAGTGCCCTCGAGTTCCGCAGGTAGTCGCTGCCGATCACATCCAGCGTCGCACTCCGGACGTACCGGGCGATCGAGGCACTCATCACGAGCGCGATCGTGATGATCGGCAACGCCAGCGAGCCGAGGGCGGCGGACGGATCCGCCCAGTCGTCGCGCGGGAACCCGCCGGACGGGAACCAGCCCAGCGTGACCGCGAACACATCCACCAGCAGGATGCCGACCCAGAACACCGGGACGGCGATCCCGAGTTGCGAGAACGCGGACAGCGCGACCCCGTACCAGCGATCGGCCTTCCACGCCGCCACGAACCCCATCGGCAGCGCGAGCGCAAGCGCCAGGACGAACGAGAGCAGCGTGAGCGGAACCGTCACCGCGAGTCGTGCCGCGATCTCCGGGCCCACCGGCAGGGAGCTGATGAAGGACTGCCCCAGATCGAGCGTCAGGAGACTCCCGAACCAGGAGAAGAACTGCGGCAGCAGCGGCTGGTCGCTGCCGACCTGCCGTTGCGCCGCCGCGATCTGCTCCTTCGTCGCCCCGACCGAGAGGAGCGCGTTCGACGGGTCGCCCGGGAGGACCCGCAGCAGGAAGAACAGCACCACCATGGCAAGCAGCAGCGACACCACGAGGAACGCGGTGCGACGCAGGAGGTAGGTGGCCATGGTCATTCAGCGTAGATGCTCGGGAAGCCGCCCGGCTCCCCGAGCATCCGGGTGTGGAAAGTGCGCGTCCTGGGGAGAACCGCTACTTCTTGACGATGTCGTAGGCGAAGAACTGCGAGTTCAGGCCGTTGACCGGGTATCCGGTGACGTGGCTGTCCGCCACGACGATCTGCGGGTAGAGGTAGAGCCAGGCGCTGGCCGCATCCTTCGCGATCTGCTCGTTGACGAGCTTGAGCTTGGCGGTCTGCTCCGCCGTGGTCCTCGCCTGCTCGGCCTCATTCACCCACTGGGTCACCTGCGGGTTGTCGTAGCCCCAGTAGAAGCCGGGGTTGCCGTACCAGACCACGTCGCGGTCGTTCACGTGCTCCTGCAGGGTGGCGGTGAAGTCGTGGTTCTTGAACACCTTGGTGTACCACTCGTCGGCCGAGATGGAGTTGATGTTCACCGTCACGCCGACCTTCGCCAGCTCGCTCTTCAGGAACTCCGCCACCGCCGGGTGGGGGTCGTACGTCGGGGTGTCGAGCGTGAAGCTGAACCCGTTCGCGAAGCCCGCCTCGGCCAGCTCCTTCTTGGCCAGGCTCACGTCGTACGGGTTCACCTTCGTCAGGTCCTCGTACCAGGGGTCGCTCGGCGGGACCATGGAACCGATGAGGGTGCCGTAGTCGCCCCAGATCGAGTTCAGGAGCTTCTTGCGGTCGATCGCCGAGTAGATCGCCTTGCGGACCTCGGCCTTGTTGAACGGAGCGACCTTGTCGTTGAAGGCGAGCAGCTCTTTGGTCGTCGACTTCCCGTTGGAGATCGTGTAGTTCTTGTCGTTCGTGAAGCCGCTCAGGGCATCCGGGCTCTGGATGCTGGTCACGATGTCGACCTGCTTGGTCTTCAACGCGTTCGACAGGGCGGAGGCGTCGGTGAAGTAGTCGAACTCCACGCCCTTGTTCGTGGCCTGGTGGCCCCAGTAGCCGCTCCAGCGCTTCAGGCTGAGCGAGCTGCCGCGCTTCCACGAGCCGAGCGTGTACGGGCCGGTACCGTCTTCCGCGGTCTTGTAGTTCGAGGTGCCGGGCCCGTAGATCCAGACGTAGCTGAGGTTGTACGGCAGGGAGATCGAGCGCGCCTTCAGGCTGATGGTGACGGTCTTCGTGTCGGGAGTGCCGATCTTCGAGATGACGTCGAGCTGCGACTTCCGGGCCGACTGCGAGTCCGCAGCCGTCACCCGCTCGATGCTGCGCTTGACGTCCGCGCTCGTCAGCGCTGCGCCGGAGTGGAACTTCACGCCGTCACGCAGCGTGAACGTGTAGGTCAGCCCATCCGAGCTGGTGGTGTACGTGGTGGCGAGCAGCTGCTCGACCTTGCCGTCGTCGGTCAGCTTGAACAGGCCCTCGTAGACGTTGCCGTTCAGCGCCTCGGTGACGCCCTGGCCACCGCCCGCGGTGTTGTCCAGGTTGACCGGCTCGTACAGCGAGCCGATGGCGATGGTCGCCCCGCCCCCGCCCGCGGACGACGAGGCGCCGGCGCAGCCGGCGAGCGCCAGGGCCGAGGCGAGACCGATCGCGACGGTCGCGAGGATGGACGTTTTTCTCACGGTGGTTCTCCAGTGCTGTGGGGGTGGATGCGTCGAGCCGCCGAAGCGGCGGGTCAGTGCTGCGAGCCGTCGCCGGCTGTGCCGTCGCGGGCCGCACCGTGGCGGAGCACGACGCGCTTCTCGCCGGCCGTGACCGGCACAGGGAAGCGGTTGTTGCGCGGGGGCAGCGGACAGTTGTACTGGTCCGAGAAGCCGCACGGCGGCACGAAAGCGCGGTTGAAGTCGAGGATGACGCGGTCGCCGTCCTCCGCGGAGAGCCGCTCCACGAACAGGAATCGGCCGGAGGCGTAGGTGCCGTCCTCCCCGTCCGCGCCGTTGCTCGGATCGCCGAACACCAGCAGCAGCGTGCCGTCATCGTCGAAGGCGCTCAGAATGTACTCGACGCCGTCCCGCTCGAACCTGATATCGCCGGGGACGACCAGGTCGCGGGTGAGACCGTTGTCGCGGATGTGCTCGAACGGGATCGTGCGGCTCTCGCTCACCGGCGTGAAAGTGGCCTCGATGACCCAGCGAGGATCGAACGGGAATACGCTGATCGTCTCGAAGGCGCGGATCGCGGGCGACTGGGCGTCCCAGAGCCGGATGCCGCGCTCGATGTCGCCCGTCTCCAGGCTCCGCCGGGAGAGTGCCGTCGCCGTCACGGTGTCCGGCCGTCCTGCCAGGGCCTCCTCCGGCGTGAGTGCGTCGTCCGGCGCCAGCCAGCGGGTCTCGATGAGCGCGAGGTCGCCGGCGGGGGCGGTCACCCGGCGGATCCGGGCCTCACGCCAGGCGTCCCAGCCGGCGCGCGCCTGCTCGATGGTGCTGGGGGAAGCGAGGATCGGTGCGGTGGGGGTGGATGCTGTCGAAGTCTCAGTCACGATGTCGGTCATAACCATCCGAGTCTCCGGCTTGTTCCCGCCGCGGGTCGCCTCCGTTACTCCGTATTGCGCGCCGACGCCCGCACCACGGCCGGCGACACGGCGAGGACGCCCGCCACCAGCGCCGGAACGAGCAGCGCCCAGCCGAGGTCCGGCCGAGCGTACAAGCCCTGGAAGCATCCCACCGCCACCGCGAGCTGGAGGATCTGGATGGTAAGGGTCGACGCCCGGGCCCAGGGACGCCGGCGGGCGACGCCGACGACGGTCGCGATCAGCCAGGCGGCGGCCAGGAACACCAGCACGACGATGGCCACGGCAGACGGGTACGACTGCGGCTTCTGGGTCAGGAGCTCGATCAGCAGCCAGGCGGCCACGCCGACGACGAGGGCGGCCTCGAGCGCCAGGATCACCGTCAGCACCACGAGAAGTGCCGGTCGGGCCGGTCGATCCGGATCGGTCGGGTGAGGGTCTGCGGGCAGGTTCTGGGGGTCGCGCACTATAGCATCCTGTAGTTTCCGGCTCGTGTTCTCAGCGTTATCCCATACAAAACTATTGATTCGGGATAGGCGCTATGGGAGCATATTCAACGGTCGAGTTAACGCTCACAGGGTCGTGGGCAGGTCTGAGTCCCCACGGATCTAAGCACCCTGCAACCCGACTGCTTACCTGCATTCTATGGCCGCCCCTCGGTCAGGAACCCCCGTAAACAAGGAGCACATCTTCATGGATTGGCGCGACAAAGCCGCCTGCCTCACCGCGGACCCCGAGCTCTTCTTCCCGGTTGGCAACACCGGACCTGCGGTCGACCAGATCGACAAGGCCAAGGCGGTCTGTGCTCGCTGCACCGTGACCGAGATCTGCCTGCAGTACGCCCTGGAGACCGGTCAGGACTCCGGCGTGTGGGGAGGGCTCTCGGAGGATGAGCGTCGCGCCCTCAAGCGCCGCGCAGCGCGCGCCCGTCGCGCCTCCTGACGCACCACCCGCTTCACCGTCGGCGCGGAGCCCACGCATCCGCTCGCACGACCCGGCCGAGGCGGCGCTCACTCACCTAGCATCGAGCGCCCCCTCGGCACTTTTCCTTCGTCCCGGGTTCGACGCGCCGCGGGATTCAGACCTTGGTGAGGTAGCGCAGCGGGACCTCGATGGTCACTTCTGTTCCCTGGCCCATCATCGTGTGCCAGTCGATCGCGCCGCCCAGCTCGCCCTGGATGAGCGTGCGCACGATCTGGGTGCCGAGTCCCGTGCCGACCTTCCCCTCGGGGAGGCCGGAGCCGTTGTCCACGACCTTCACCGTGAGCGACTCCTCCGAGCGGTGGGCGACGATCTCGACCTGCCCCTCGCGCCCGGCCAGCCCGTGCTCCACGGCGTTCGTGACGAGCTCCGTGAGGGCCAGGGCGAGCGGCGTGGCGTACTCCGACGGCAGCTGTCCGAACGTGCCGGACTTCTTGGGGTGCACCGTCGTCGTGTGGCTGGCCGCGACCTCCGCGACCAGGAGGAGGACGCGATCGAAGACGTCGTCGAAGTCGACGATCTGCGCGAGCCCGGTCGAGAGCGTGTCATGGACCACGGCGATCGCGGCGACGCGGCGCATGGCCTGGCTGAGCGCCTCGCGCGCCTCCTCGGAGTGGGTGCGGCGGGCCTGGATGCGCAGCAGTGAGGCGACGGTCTGGAGGTTGTTCTTCACGCGGTGGTGGATCTCGCGGATCGTCGCATCCTTGGTGATGAGCTCGCGCTCCTGGTGCCGCTGCTCGGAGACGTCGCGGCAGAGGACGATGGCCCCTACGCGCTCCCCGCGGTTGCGGATCGGGATCGCCCGCAGCGACACCGTGACGCCACGTGCCTCGATGTCCGTACGCCAGGGCGCTCGGCCGGTCACGACGAGGGGAAGCGATTCGTCGACGGTGATCGTCCCGGCGAGGAGGCCGGTGGTGACCGTCGCGAGGGACTCGCCCTCCAGCTCCCCCGTGAAGCCCATCCTGTTGAAGGCGCTCAGCGCGTTCGGGCTGGCGAAGGTCGTGGTGCCGTCCACATCCAGCCGGATGAGGCCGTCCGCCGCGCGCGGAGCCCCGCGACGTGGAGCTGCCGGAGCACCGAGGTCGGGGAAGTCGCCCGTCGCGATCATGTTGAAGAGGTCGTTCGCGCACTCGTTGAAGGTGAGCTCCTGGCGGCTCGGCGTGCGCGCTTCGCTGAGGTTGGTGTGGCGCGTGATCACTGCGACCGGCTCCTCCGCGGTCTGCGGCGAGTGCACGGAGAGCCGGCGGATCACCGGCACCGCGCGGACGCGTGTCGGCGTCTCCTCGTACCAGTCCGGGGCGGAGGTGTCGATGATCCGCTTGGAGCGGAACGCATCCGTCACCTGCTGCCGCCACTCCGGCTTGATGTGCTGGCCGACGAAGTCGCGGTAGAAGAGGGTGGCCGCCGAAGACGGCCGGGCGTGCGCCACGGCGACGAAGTCGTCATCGAGCGTCGGAACCCACAGCACGATGTCCGCGAACGCCAGATCGGCGAGCAGCTGCCAGTCGCCCACGAGGCCATGCAGCCACTCGACGTCGTCCTCCGACGAACGGCCGTGGGCATGGACGAGATCACTGAGCGTGGACACCACACCATCCTAAACGCGGGGTCTGTGTCGATGACGGGAGTTATCCACAGAGCGTTTGTGCCCTGGACCGAATTGCCCTGGCCTGCTTGAGTGATCCATCGTACATATCACGGCTCAATTTCATCACGGACCACCGACACGCCTCTTCAGGGAGATTGATGAACCACATTTCGGCCGCCACACCCGCGCACGGGCACCCGATCGATCGACCGCCCGCGTCACTTGCACGAAGGAGAACCATGTTCACGAACGCACACAGTCCCACGTCCACCACCGTGAGGGCGCTCCATCCGGTGGAGGCTGCTCCGCCCCGCGAGGTGCGGCCGACGGCCGAGCTTCTGAACCCTTCGCCGGACATGCTCTGCTCCAACCTGGCACGTTCGGTCATCGAGATCCTGGCGGGCGCCCGGCCGCTCGATCAGATCGGCCGATGGGTCAGTGACAGCGTGTACGTGAACCTGCTGCGACGCACCACGCTGGTCGCTCGCGCCCGCGTGACCGCGGCGGAGGAGACCCTGCGCCCCCGCATGCGGATCGGCGACCCGCTTCTCGGCTTCCCCTCCGAGGACGTCATCGAAGCGGTCGTCATGGTGCACCAGCCGGCGCGGTCCAGAGCGGTCGCCATCCGGTTGGAGCGTCACCGCTCGCGGTGGCGGGCGACGGCCATCAACGTCCTCTGAGACGCCCGCTACCGGGACGAGCGCTGCAACGCGCAGGTGGCCGGTGCTCGAGGAGCGCCGGCCACCTGCGACGAATGGCGGCCCCCGAAGGGACCGCCATTCGTCGTCTGTCGTGCGGCGTCAGCGCTTCTTGGCCTGGGCGCGGCGCTCGGCTCGGTTCACAGGAGCCTCCTCCTCCTCGGAGGACTCCACGCGCTGACCGAAGGCACCCCGCTGGGCCGCGGCCTGCGCAGGCGCAGCGGCGGCAGGTGCGGCCTGCTGCTGAGCCGCGCGCTGAGCGCGTGCCGTCGCGGCCTGTTCGATCTGGCCGCGCTGGTTGCGCACCTCGACCCCGCCCTGCTCCGCGGGCGCGGAGTAGCTGAGCCGGTTGTCGCTCTCACCGCGGGCCAGCCCCTTCGCGGCCACGGCCGGGGACTCCACCTCTCCGGGAGCCTGGTTGACCTCCACCTCGAGGTTGAACAGGAAGCCGATGGTCTCCTCGCGGATGGCGCCCATCATCTGCTGGAACATCGCGTAGCCCTCGCGCTGGTACTCGACCAGCGGATCGCGCTGCGCCATCGCGCGCAGGCCGATGCCGTCCTTCAGGTAGTCCATCTCGTACAGGTGGTCGCGCCAGCGGCGGTCGATCACCGAGAGGACGACCCGGCGCTCGAGCTCCCGCATGGCGGGCGAGCCGAGGGACTCCTCGCGCTTCTGGTAGGCGATGCGGGCATCCGAGAGGATCTCGCGCCGCATGAAATCGCGGTTGATCCTGCCCTTGTTGCCGGCCTCCGAGATCACCTCGTCGATCGTCACCCCGACCGGGTAGAGGGTCTTGAGCTCGACCCACAGGGCGTCGAAGTCCCAGTCGTCTCCGCTGCCCTCGCCGGTGTGCTGGTCGAGGATGTCGTCGATCACGTCGGTGAGGAACTGCTGCACGCGCTCGTGCAGGTCGTCGCCCTCGAGCACGTGGCGGCGGTCGCTGTAGATCGCTTCGCGCTGCCGGTTGAGGACGTCGTCGTACTTGAGGACGTTCTTGCGGATCTCGGCGTTGCGCGCCTCCACCTGGGACTGCGCACTGCGGATCGCTCGGCTGACCACCTTGGACTCGATGGCCATATCGTCGGGGACGCTGCTGCGGCCCATCAGGCTCTCGGCGGCGCCCGCGTTGAACAGGCGCATCAGGTCGTCTGTCAGCGACAGGTAGAACCGGCTCTCGCCCGGGTCGCCCTGGCGGCCCGAGCGGCCGCGCAGCTGGTTGTCGATGCGGCGGGACTCGTGACGCTCGGTGCCGAGCACGTACAGGCCACCTGCGGCGACGACCTTCTCGGCCTCTTCGGCGACCTGCGCCTTGACGTTCTCGAAGACGTCCTCCCAGGCGGCCTCGTACTCGTCCGGCGTCTCGATCGGCGACAGCCCGCGCGCGTTCATCTCGGCGACGGCCAGGAACTCGGAGTTTCCGCCGAGCATGATGTCTGTTCCACGTCCGGCCATGTTGGTCGCGACCGTGACGGCTCCGAGCCGGCCGGCCTGTGCGACGATCGCCGCCTCGCGTGCGTGGTTCTTCGCGTTGAGGACCTCGTGTCGCACGCCCTTCTTGGCGAGCAGGCGCGACAGGTACTCGCTCTTCTCGACGGAGGTCGTTCCGACGAGAACCGGCTGGCCCTTCTCGTGACGCTTCACGATGTCTTCGACGACCTGGTCGAACTTGGACTTCTCGTTCTTGTAGACGAGGTCGGACTGGTCCTTGCGCTGCATCGGCTTGTTGGTCGGGATGGGGACCACGCCGAGCTTGTAGGTGCTCATGAACTCGGCGGCCTCGGTCTCGGCCGTACCGGTCATGCCGGACAGCTTCTTGTAGAGGCGGAAGTAATTCTGCAGGGTCACCGTGGCGAGGGTCTGGTTCTCGGCCTTGACCTCGACACCCTCCTTGGCCTCGATCGCCTGGTGGATGCCCTCGTTGTAGCGGCGGCCGACCAGGATGCGGCCGGTGTGCTCGTCGACGATGAGGACCTCGCCGTTCATCACGACGTAGTCCTTGTCACGCTTGAACAGGGCGTTCGCCTTGATCGCGTTGTTCAGGAAGGAGATCAGCGGAGTGTTCGCCGACTCGTACAGGTTGTCGATGCCGAGGTAGTCCTCGACCTTCTCGATGCCCGGCTCGAGGACTCCGACGGTGCGCTTCTTCTCGTCCACTTCGTAGTCGACGTCGGGAGTGAGGCGCTTGGCGAGGCTCGCGAACTCGTTGAACCAGCGGTTCGCCTCGCCCGAGGACGGACCCGAGATGATGAGCGGGGTACGGGCCTCGTCGATGAGGATGGAGTCGACCTCGTCGACGATGGCGTAGAAGTGGCCGCGCTGCACCATGTCGCTCGCCTGCCACGCCATGTTGTCGCGCAGGTAGTCGAAGCCGAACTCGTTGTTCGTGCCGTAGGTGATGTCGGCGGCGTACTGCTCGCGGCGCTCCTCCGGCGTCTGGCCGGCGAGGATGACACCCGTCGTCATTCCGAGGGCACGGAAGACCCGGCCCATCAGCTCGGACTGGTAGCTCGCCAGGTAGTCGTTGACGGTGATGACGTGGACGCCGCGGCTGGCGATCGCGTTGAGGTAGGCGGCGGTCGTCGCGACGAGGGTCTTGCCCTCACCGGTCTTCATCTCGGCGATGTTCCCGAGGTGCAGCGCTGCGCCGCCCATGATCTGCACGTCGAAGTGACGCATCCCCAGGGTCCGCTTGGATGCTTCGCGGACGGCGGCGAACGCCTCCGGCAGCAGATCGTCGAGCGACTCGCCGTTCCCGTAGCGCTCGCGCAGCTCGACGGTCTCGTGCGCGAGTTCTTCGTCGGTCAGCTCGCTGAAGTCGTCTTCGAGAGCATTGACGGCTTTCGCGTACGCCTCCAGGCGGCGGAGGATGCGTCCCTCGCCGACACGGAGGACCTTTTCAAGAACTGAGGCCACTGATGCACTCCACTTACACTCGGTCGGGCCGATGGCCCGGCGCCCCGACGGACGCGCGCCGGACGGCAGACTCCGCCGACGCTAGAGACATGCTACTTGTTCAGCCCCGCGGTTCGGCTCGTTCTGGCTGGGAGGGGCCTGGACGAACGTCCGATGGCGACCGCCGCCTGGGCGGCCGCCATCGGCGCTCCGTCTGTCCGCCTCGGGATGACCCGCTCGCGATCAGCCCAGCTTGCGTGCCGCCGTCGCGACCTCCTGCAGCTCATCGGCGTCGTCGTCGAGCGAGATCACGCCGTAGTCCCATCCCTTTCGCCGGTAGACCACGCTCGGGCGCATGGTCTCCTGGTCGACGAAGAGGTAGAAGTCGTGGCCGACCAGCTCCATGTAATAGAGGGCGTCGTCCACGGTCATGGGCACGGAGGCGAAGACCTTCTTGCGGATCACGACCGGGCAGTACTCCTCCTCCGCCGCCTCCGCTACGGGCTCCTCCGTCTCATCGGATACGACGGGCACGCTGCCGGTGGCCACCTGGTCGAGCACCGCGACGGGAGCCGCCGCGAGTCCGACCGCGCTGAAACCGTCCGTGCTCGCCTCACGCAACGAGGTGGGCCTGTGCTGCCCGCGATGGACCTTGCGGCGGTCCTTCGCGCGACGCACGCGCTCCATGAGCTTGCCGAGCGCGATGTCGAAGGCGGCGTACTTGTCCTGTCCTGTCGCCTCGGATCTCACCACAGCGCGCGGCCCGACGAGCGTCAATTCGACGCGGTCGTCGCCGTTCTGGGTGCCCAGCTTCTCGTTGTGCCTGCTGACCTTGATCTCGAACGAGATGGCTCGTTCGGCCAGGTGTGACACCTTGTCGGATTTCTCCGTGGCGTACTCCCGGAATCGATCAGTGATGCCCAGGTTGCGTCCGATGATGTTGATGTCCATGAAGACCTCCCTGATCCGGCGTGATGGCCGCCCGGATCACGAAGGGCGGTTCGATCGCGCCTTTTCGTCTACCGTAGTGCCGCCGACCTGCTTCCGGTACCGAAAAACAGACGGCATCTCCCGTGGGTCCGCTGAGTCATCTCTGAGCATGTGCGCCACCCCGGAGCGGCGTCCGTGCGATCGCCGCCGCACCGGCGACCCTCCCGCCCACGGCGCGGATCGCCCGCGCCGCCTCCAGGATCGTCGCCCCGGAGGTCACGATGTCGTCGACGATCAGGCAATCGCGGCGGGCGAGCCGCGGCGAGGCCACGAGACTGCTCTCACGGTTGCCCGAGCGCTCCGTCACCGTCAGCCCGGCCTGGTCTGCGGTCTGTCTGGACAATCGCAGGGCGCGCCACAGCGGAGGGACCAGGATGTGCGCCCTCGCCAGGACCGCACGGGTGGGATGGTATCCGCGCCGGCGCCAGGCTGCGCGGGTCGAGGGCACCAGCACGGGCAACAGAGCCGCGCCTCCGTCGCCATCGCCCCCTCCCCTCCCCGTCGCCTCGCGCTGCGCCTCCGCCACCGCGAACCGCAGTGGCCGCGCCAGCGCTCGCGCCACATCCACCCGGCCGCCGTCTTTGTAGGCGAGGAGCACGCGCCGCGGAATGCCCTCGTACGGCAATGAGGACCAGACGGGGATGCCGCTCACGGCATCCACTCGGGCGGCGGGTCGCAGGGCGGCTGCGCAGTCGTCGCACAACGAGCGATCGGGACGGCCGCAGCCCGCGCAGCGCACAGGGAGGACGATGGCGGCGGCGTCGAGCAGGGATTCACGGATCAGGGTCTGAGTTGTCATGGTTCGAGCATCCACGGCGGTGGCTCTGCAGGGCCAGGGGCGGCGCGAATCTGTGGAGAACGTGGTCCGCGAACCGGTTGTGGACGACGCCGGTCAGGGCTGGCCCTGCTGCACCGCGATCGCGCCGACCTTGTCCGTCTGCGCCTGCCAGCCGGTGCCGGTGGGCGCGACGAGAGTGCCGTCGCCGCTCAGGACCACATAGGGCGAGAGTCCCGCGGCGCCGACGATGGTCCGGCCTCCGGAAGGGCCGGAGGTGCTGGTCTGGTCGCCGCCGACGGTCTGCTGGGCGATGCTCGTCGCGTCGCCGGTCGTGGCGCTGAGCACGGCGACGGTGAGGTCGCTCGTCCACGCCGCCGAACGTGGCGTCGCCGCGGGGACAGCGAGTTCGACCGGGTCGGTGAGGGACGTGGGCGACCCGTTTCCGCCGCGCACGATGCCCGACGCCATCAGCGAGTACCCGGTCTCCGTCTTGAGCAGCGCGGCAACGCGCGTCCCGTCGCGCGAGACCGCGAGGGTCAGGATCGCCGTGGCGCCCGGCCAGCTCGCCGTGATCAGGTGCGCCTCTCCCCCGTTGGCGGCGGCGACCTGAATGGCGCCGGGCGATCCGGAGGGCACCGACCAGACCCAGCCGGAGGGGTCGAGCGACGGTCCGATCAGTCCCGGGCGCGAATCCACCCGGACGGGGTCGCCGTTCTTGCGGACGGAGTAGGCCCCCGTCTGCGCCAGCACGGCGGCTTGATCGCGTGACGCGTTCAGCGTCACGGCGGTCGGATGCAGGGCCGACACCTTCTCGCTCAGTCCGCTCAGGGCGCTCACCGCGTCTCCGTTCAGCGGTCCGAACACGTCGCCCCGGTAGAGATACGGGTGTGAGTCGACCGACGGGTCACGGATCGGGAGTGCGGAGGAACTCAGCGACGGGATCTGCTGGACATTGCCCTCCACCGACAGCTCGACGCTCTGTGCCAGGCTGCCCAGCGACTGCTCCAGTTGATAGTGCATCCGCTGCAGCTGCGCGGGATCCGCCTGCGCGGCCTCG
>NZ_JBNDHX010000053.1:0-25739 GCF_056755275.1 Leifsonia sp. HAY1-4F | reverse complement strand
GGTGTCGGAGACCCCGGACGCTCTGCTTGACATGCCCTGACAGCGTTGTAGATTGGCGCTGAAGGTTGCAGCCCCAGACCCCGGTATGCACCAGTCGGATCGAGGGGTTATGAAGGAGATTTCGGCCGGAGCGCGCACATTCGTCACCGGCACGGATATTGCAGAGGCCGTTCTGCGCTACGGTCTCGCACTGGCTCGTCATCATCAGGTCGACTTGGTCGACATCCCCGTCGCCGTGGCCGGCGGAAGGACGGCACGGGCCGGGTTCACGGTCGGCTGGCACGCGGGCACGTCCACGCTCACGACGACTCTGGCCGATGACGACGAGGAGCTCACTGAGCCGAGCACGGTCACCGAGTTGACCGAGCGGACGAAGCGGGTCGGCCACCGCGGCCGGGCCTTCGCCTGGGATGAGCTCGGGGACGAGTTGCCCGACTTCGACCTGGACATGCTCTCGGGCTGAGAGGATCTCGGGCGCAGCCCGGCTCATGGCGGGAGGGGCGAGGATGGGGTTCATTGCCGTACGGTGGAGTGGTGAACCAGGCACGCGAATGCCCTCTGGTCCGCGGGAAGCGGCGAATCCGATGAGGCAGGGATGCTCCCATGGCTGACGACATCGACCGCGAGAAGCCGGCAGGCCCGGCGGCCGGTGCGGCGGGTGACGGTGATCTCTCCACGCTCTTCCTGCGGCACCTGCCCGTGAACGGCACGGCCGTGTCCACCATGGGCGACCTGCTCGGGAATGAGACGATCGCGGCGACCGATGCGCAGGCCGCCCGCCTGGACGAGCTGCAGTTCGACCTCGGCGAGGGTCCGTGCTGGGACGCCCTCCGCTACCGGCGCCCGATCCTCGAGCCGGACATCCGGCAGCGTCCCCAGAGGGTGTGGGCCGCCTTCAGCGCGGCGATCTCCGGCCAGGAAGTCGGTGCGCTGTTCGCCTTCCCTATGCTCATCGGCCCGCTGAAGATCGGCGCCGTGGACATGTACGCACGCGACGCCGTCTCACTCGATCACGAGCAGACCATGCGGGCGGCCCAGCTCACCGACATCGTCGCCCGCCGCGTCCTCCAGCAGGCGCTGGGTCCGCTCGCCGAAGACGGGAAGGTGACCGAGGGCAAGTACTCGCGCCGCATCGTCCACCAGGCGACGGGGATGGTGCTGGCGCAGCTCGGCATCAGCCCGGAGGACGCCCACATGGTCATCCGGGCGCACGCATTCTCGACCGATCAGACGATGATGGACGTCTCCCGCGAGATCCTGGAGGGCCGGCTCGACTTCTCCGTGTCCGAGAACGCGGACGAGGGGTTCTGATGCCCGACACTCGTGAGCAGCAGCTGCTGCGGGCGTTCGCCGCCCTGGCGGATACTCTGGTCGCCGGCTACGACGTCGTGGACCTGCTTCAGACGCTGGTCGACACCTGCACCGGGCTGCTCGGCGCCTCCGAGTCCGGTGTCCTGTTGGCGGACGGCAACGGAGACCTGGATCTGATCGTCTCCACCAGCGAGGCCAGCCGGCTGGTGGAGCTGATGCAACTCGCCGCCGACGCGGGTCCGTGCATCGACAGCTTCAACACCGGCGAGGTCATCTCCTTGCCGGACATCAGCCAGGCGCCGGCGAAATGGAGTCTGTTCCGCGAGAAGGCGCTCGAGGAGGGCTTCCGGGCGGTGGACGCCATCCCGCTGCGACTCCGCGAGGACACGATCGGAACGCTCAACCTGCTCCGGACGCAGACCGGTCAGCTGGACGAGGATGACATGGTCGCCGCTCAGGCGTTCGCGGACGTCGCCACCATCGGCATCCTGCACGAGCGGACGATCGCGCACAGCAACGAGGTGCGCGAGCAGCTCCAGCGCGCGCTGAACAGCCGGATCGTGATCGAACAGGCGAAGGGCGTGATCGCGTACATGCGCGGCGTCCCGATCGACGAGGCCTTCACGCTCATCCGCAACTACGCCCGGAGCCACCAGCTCGGGATCTCACGCGTCGCCGCCGCGATCGTCGGTCGCGAGCTGGAGCTCTAGTCCTGCTTACGGCGTCCACCGCAGTTCGATGATCTGGTGCGCGTCGCTGAGGTAGAACACGTTCTGGGTGCCCTCGTCGACCTCGACGAAGGCGACGGGGTCGCCGACGGCCGGCGGGGCGCCGACCCGGGCGGCGATGTCGTTGACGTGCCAGGCGCCGGAGCTCCACCAGAGCTCGTGGACCATGTCATCGGTGCCCGTATAGACCACGTGCTGCGTCGCGACCGGCTGGAAGAGCCCGGACTCGAACGCATAGCCCGCCGGGCTCGACGTCGGATACGGCAGGGCGGCCCCGGCGGCGGCCGTGAGGTCGTTGTGATGCCAGCCGTCCGTGCGCCACCACAGCTCGTGCAGGTGTCCGTCGACGCCGACGTAGTCGACGTGCTGGGTGCCGTCGCCGCGGAAGACGTAGCCGTTCACGGTGTCCGCGTCGGTCGCGGGCGGCGCGCCCGTCGTGGCCGTCAGGTCGCCCCAGTGCCAGCCGGCCGCGTCGGCCCAGAACTCCAGGAGGTGACCGGGATCGCTGCGGACGAGGACGTGCGCCGTGCGCTGGTCCTCGAACGAATAGCCGGTCGGCGTGGCATCCGGTGAGCAGGGCGGTGCGCCGGTGGCCGCCGTCAGATCCAGGTCGTGCCAGCCGTGCCCGGAGTTGCTCAGCTCGTGGATGTGTCCACCGCCTCGTGCGTGGTAGACCACCCGCTGGGTTCCGTCGTAGTAGGTCTCGTACCCGTACGGCTGCGAGAGGGTGAGCGGTGCGTGCGCGGCATCGGTGAGGTCGTTGGCGTTCCAGCCGTCATCCTCCGTGTACCAGAGCTCGTGGACGTGCCCGTCGAACTGGCGACCCTGGTACACGACGTGCTGCGAGCCCTGGTGTGCCCAGATGTACCCGTTGGCGTTCGTGGCCGCTTCGGCGCCGCCGGCCTCCGAGACCAGGTTCTTGACGTGCCAGTCGTCGCTGGCGCTGCAGTAGAGCTCGTAGAGCTGGCCATCGTCGCCGCCGGTCGGGGTGAATCCCTGGAAGACGACGTGGCGGGTGAACTGCGCGAAGAGCCAGGCGGTCGGCTTGTAGACGGCGAGGGGCGCCCCGGCCGTGGCGGTGGTGAGGTTCTTGGTTCTCCATCCCATGATGGTGCTCCGATCCGTGCGAGTCGTCGGCGTCGGGAGTCGGCGTTGACGAACCCAGGGTAGGCGCGCAAGCGCCGCCGCGGGCCTCCCCGATTCGCCCTCGACGTCCCGCCGGGCATCCTCCACATTCGTGACGAATGTCGCGTTCCAGGTCGTGGGAGTGCACATTCGTCACGAATGTGCGGCCGTAGGAGGGCGGGACGTGACGCGGTGCGCAAGCGGGCGGCAGCGCCTCGGCGCGCTGCGGATACACTACGTTGCATGAAGCGGGCCACCATCTACGATGTGGCACGTCATGCGGGAGTCTCGCATCAGACGGTGACCCGGTTCCTCAACGGGTTCGAGGGGATCCGGCCCACGACCCGCGCCAAGGTGCAGGCGGCGATCGACGAGCTGAACTACCGGCCGAACGGCGCCGCGCGCTGGCTGCGGTCGCGGCAGTCGAACCGGATCGGCATCCTCGCGCACCGGATGGAGCTCTCGGGCCCCGGACGCATCATCGCCGGCGCGACCACGGCCGCGCGGAGCCGGGGGTACGTGCTCGACATCGCCTCCATGGACGGGGAGGACGCCGCGTCGGTGGATGCCGCCCTCGACGTCGTGATGGAGCACCAGATCGCCGGCGTCTTCGCGACCGCGCAGACGGACGTGGTCCGGATCGCCGTCGAGAACCGGGGGATCGACGTCCCCATCTCGATCGACTCGGGGGAGGGGCTCGCCTCTTCCGGCGCGGACCCGCGGGCGCATCCGGGGCAGCTGGCCGGGATGCACCTCGCCGACCTCGGGCACCGGCACGTCGCCTTCGTGAACGGTCCCGGCGTGTGGATCGCGTCCGTCGAGCGCAGGAACGGATTCCTCGACGTCGTGCGGGAGCGCGGACTCGACCTGGTGTGGGAGTCGGAGGGCGACTGGTCCGCCGAGGCGGGCTACCGCGCCGCCCGGGAGCTCCCCGGGGGGGTGACCGCCGTCGCGCTGGCCAACGACAGCATGGCCATCGGCCTGATCTTCGGTCTCGCCGAGCGGGGCATCCGGGTGCCGGACGACGTGAGCGTGATCGGGATGGACGACGCACCCGAGTCGCGGTTCCACCTGCCCTCGCTGTCGACCATCCGCCTCGATTTCGAGGGTGAGGGCGCCTACCTGATGAACATCCTGATCGCGAAGATCGAGGGCGAGGATGTGGCGGAGGTTCCCGGATACCGGCTCCCCGAACTTGTCCAGCGAGCCTCGACCGCGCCCGCCCCGCGCTGACCGAATGTAACCATCCGGTCTCGAAGGTTGTGCACGGGTCAGCGGCCGTATAGCATCGCCAACAGCTTAATGTTGTCGACAACATCGACAGACCAGCCCGGAATCCGATGTTGTCGACAACAGCGCGATGATGCGAAAGGTCGGCGATGACGCAGAACCCCCACTTCTCCGGTGTGCTCTTCGGAGCCGCCTACTACGCCGAGTACCAGGCCGACGGGACGCTCGATCGCGACCTCGACCTGATGGCGGAGGCGGGGTTCACCGTCATCCGCGTCGGCGAGTCGGTGTGGTCCACCTGGGAGCCGCGGAACGGGGAGTTCCACCTCGACTGGCTGCAGCCGGTCCTCGACGGAGCGCACGCCCGGGGGATCGCGGTCATCCTCGGCACGCCGACGTACGCCATCCCGCCGTGGCTGCAGACCCTCCACCCGGAGATCGCCTCGGTGAATGCGGACGGGCGCGCGATCGGCTGGGGCGTCCGCCAGGAGATGGACCAGTCGGTGCCCGCCTACCGATGGTACGCCGAGCGGATCATCCGGAAGGTGGTCGAGCGCTACGCCGGCCACCCGGCGATCATCGGCTACCAGGTGGACAACGAACCGGGCAACAACCTCTCGCACAACGAGTCCACCTTCCAGGCCTTCGTCGGGTGGCTCCGCGCCCGCTACGGCACGGTCGAGCGCCTCAACGAGGAGTGGGGGCTGGTCTACTGGTCGCACCGCATCTCCGAGTGGTCGGAGCTCTGGCACCCGGGCGGCAACGGGATGCCGCAGTACCAGCTCGAGTGGCGACGGTTCCAGGCCGGGCTGGCGACGGATCTCATCGCCTGGCAGGCCGGGATCGTCCGGGAGTACGCCCGGGAGGACCAGTTCGTCACGACCTGCATCTCGTACTCCCGGCCGCAGATCTCCGACGACGAGCTGGTCGCCCCCCTCGACGTCACGGCGGGCAACCCCTATTACCTGATGCAGGACGGCCTCTCGGCCGATGTGGACCTTCCGCGTCAGGCGGAGTGGTGGCACACCGGGCCCTGGGCGCTCTTCCAGTGGGCCGACCGGGCGTACTCGTCGGCGCAGGAACGCTTCCTCGTCACCGAGACGAACGCGCAGTCCATCGGCGGGCCGTGGCAGAACCAGCCGCCCTACCCCGGCCAGATCAAGCAGGCGGCCTTCGCGCTCGTCAGCCGCGGCGCCCGCATGGTCGAGTACTGGCACTGGCACACCCTCCACTTCGGCGCGGAGACCTACTGGGGCGGCATCCTTCCGCACAGCCAGGTGCCCGGCCGGATCTACCGCGAGGTGGCCGAGCTGGGAGCGAGCCTCAAGCGGATCGGCGGCTCCCTCGACGGGTTCGAGCCGGATGCGGACGTGCTGCTGCTGCACTCCACCGACACGAAGTGGTCGTTCGAGTTCTACCCGCCGCTCGCTCGCGAGGACGGCCACCCGGACGCCGGCTCGTACGGCCATATCGTCGACGCCTTCTACCGGGGCCTCAGCGAGGCCGGCGCTCAGGTCCGGGTCCAGCACTCGCGGCAGTTCGTGGCGCAATCCGCCGAAGAGCTCGCGGCGAGGTATCCCGTGCTGGTCGCTGCCGCCGAATACGTCGCGGACGACGCCGTTCTGGATGCGCTGCGCGCGTACGCAGAGGCCGGCGGGCACCTCGTGCTCGGCATCCGCACCGGCTACGGAGACGAGCTCGCCCGCGCCCGCCGGGGTGTCGCCCCGGACCGGCTGCACGACGCCGCCGGGGTCTGGTACGACGAGTACAGCAACCTGTCCGAACCCCTCGGGGTGACCGCGGTGCGCGCGGACTTCCCGCTGGCGGAGGGGGCGCAGGCGACGTCGTGGGTGGATGTGCTGAACGTCGAGGGCGCCGAGACGCTGGTCGAGTACGCGCCAACGGAGTTGGGCGCGAAGGCGGCCATCACGACGGCACCGTTCGGCTCCGGACGCGTGACCTACGTCGGCACGGTCCCGAACCCGGCGCTCGCGCGCAGCATCGCGCGGTGGCTCGTGCCCGAGACCGCGTCCGCGTCCTGGAGCGCGGCGTCGCCGGTCACGGTGAGCACCGGGCGGGCGGGGGAGCGCAGCATCGCCTTCGTGCACAACTGGTCGGCCACAGAACATGCCGTCCAGGTGCCGGCCGACAGCATCCACGTCGAGACCGGCGAGCGGTTCGCCGCCGGATCCCGCTTCACCCTCGAACCGCGCGGCGTGGCCGTGTTCGAGGTCACCGGTTCACAGGCGTGACCGGAACACCAAGAGAAAGAGAACGCTCATGAGGAAGAAAGCACCGAGAACAGCAGTGGCGCTGGGCACCGGCCTCCTGGCTGTTGCCATCGCGCTGACGGGCTGCACCGGCGGAGGCGGAGGAGGGACGTCGGGCAACACGAAGTCCGTGTCGCAGTCCGACATCGACAAGGCGATGAAGACGCCGACGAACCTCACCTTCTGGACCTGGGTCCCGAACATCAAGGACGAGGTCGCGCTGTTCGAGAAGAAGTACCCGGCGATCAAGGTCGACGTCGAGAACGTCGGACAGGGCGCGCCGCACTACCAGAAGCTCCGCACCGCGCTGAAGGCAGGCAAGGGCGCCCCGGACGTCGCTCAGGTCGAATTCCAGTACATCTCCTCGTTCACCGTCACGAAGAGCCTGCTCGATCTCACGCCCTACGGAGCGTCCGATCTGAGCAGCCAGTACGTGCCGTGGGTGTGGAACCAGGTGAAGCAGAGCGGAGGGATCTACGCCGTCCCGCAGGACTCCGGCCCGATGGGCAACCTGTACCGCAAGGACATCCTCGACAAGGCCGGCATCACGTCCCCGCCGACGACGTGGGACGAGTACTCGACCGACGCAGCCGCGGTGAAGTCCAAGACCGGCGTCTTCATGTCGAACCTGGCCTCCAGCCAGGCCGGCCAGATGCTCGGCCTCCTGTGGCAGGCGGGGGTGAAGCCGTTCGGGTACGACGGGGCGAAGGGTGTGAAGGTCGACGTCAACAGCGCCGAGGCCAAGAAGGTCGTCGCGTACTGGCAGGACCTCATCCAGAAGGGATACGTCTCCACCGATCCCGACTTCACCGACAGCTGGTACCAGGGACTCGCCAACGGGAAGTACGCGGGCTGGCTGACGGCGGCGTGGGCTCCCGTGTTCCTGCAGGGCACGGCGGCGAAGACCTCGGGTCTCTGGCGCGCAGCGGCCCTGCCGCAGACGCCGGGAGCGAAGCCGGCCTCGGGTAACTGGGGCGGTTCGTCGGATGCGGTCCTCAAGACCACGAAGAACCCGATCGCCGCGTACGAGCTGGCCGAGTTCATCAACAACGACCAGCAGTCGACGCTGATGTTCGCGAACAAGCAGTTCCTGTTCCCGACCCTGAGCGCCACCCTGAAGGATCCGGCGTTCGTGAATCAGGCCGCCCCGTTCTACGGTGGCCAGAAGGTGAACGAGCTGTTCGCGGGCATCTCGACCACCGTCGACACGAAGTTCGAGTGGCTGCCCTACATGGACTACGCCTACTCCAGCTACACGGAGACGATGGGCAAGGCGCTCGCGGCCAAGGGCGACCTGTCGGCCGGGCTCGACGCCTGGCAGAAGGCGCTCGTCAGCTACGGCACCCAGCAGGGCTTCTCGGTCAACAAGTAAGAGCTGCGCCGGCGGCGGGTGCTCCACCCGCCGCCGGCTGCAGCGCACTCCGCCCGACGTAACCGCAGACGCATCCCGCGCGAAGCATCCCGCGCGAAGCACCCCGCACGAACAAGGGAGTTCACCATGACCCAATCCGTCGCATCCGCCCCCGTGCGGACGCGAGAACGCACGGAGAGACCGCGACGCCGGCACAGTGCGACCCAGCGGCGGCTCAACCGTGCCGCCTACCTGTTCGTCGCGCCGTTCATGATCGTCTTCATCGTGATGCTGCTGATGCCGCTCATCTACTCGGGCTACCTCAGCCTCTTCACGACCCAGCTGGTGGGCGGTCAGACCTTCGCCGGCTTCGCCAACTACCTCCGGGCGTTCACCGACCCCGACTTCCTCGGCGGCATCGGGCGCATGGCCCTGTTCCTGGTCATCCAGGTGCCGATCATGCTCGCGCTCTCGCTCTTCTTCGCCCTCGCGCTCGACAGCGGACGGGTGCGGGGCTCCATAGCTCTGCGGCTGCTGATCTTCCTGCCGTTCGCCGTTCCCGGTGTCGTCGCCACGCTGATGTGGGGCTACCTGTACGGCAACGACTTCGGCCCGATCGCGCAGACGTTCCGGGGGATCGGCCTCCCGGCCCCCGACCTCCTGAGCGCGCAGAACATGCTCGGGTCGATGATGAACATCGTCACCTGGGCCTTCGTCGGCTACAACATGATCATCATGTACGCGGCTCTCCGGTCGATCCCGACCGAGCTGTTCGAGGCGGCCGAGATCGACGGCGCCAGCCAGTGGCGGGTCGCCTGGAACATCAAGATCCCGGGCATCCGGCCCGCGATCATCCTGACCGTGATCTTCTCGATCATCGGCACGTTCCAGCTCTTCAACGAGCCCAGCCTGCTGCACAACCTGGCGCCCAACGTCATCGACAACGGGTACACACCCAACTACTACGCGTACAACCTCGCGTTCACCAACCAGGACGTCAACTACGCCGCGGCCATCGCCTTCCTCCTGGGGCTCGTGATCGCCATCGTGTCGTACGTCGTGCAACTCTCGACCCAGCGGAGGGAACCCCGCAATGACTGACACAGCGACCGAACAGGTCCTGGTCCCGGCGCCGAAGGCCGGCCGCCGGCGCGGACGCGGCGAAGCCCGGTCCTACAACCGCGAGAAGCAACGGAGCGCGCTGTTGACGGTGCTGCTCTGGATCTGCGCGCTCTACTTCGTGCTGCCGATCGTCTGGCTCTTCATCGCATCCACCAAGAGCAACGCCGACCTGTTCACCACGTTCGGGTTCGCCTTCGGGCACACCTTCGACCTGTTCACCAACATCGGCGCGGTCTTCACGACCCAGAACGGCATCTACATCCATTGGGCGATCAACACGCTGATCTACGCCGTGGTGAGCGCGGTCGGGGCGTCGCTGCTGGCCACGATGGCCGGGTACGCGTTCGCGAAGTACCGCTTCCCCGGGGCCGTCGTGATGTTCAGCGTGGTGCTGGGCGCGATCATGATCCCGCTCACGGCGCTTGCCCTCCCGACGTACTTGATGTTCAGCCAGCTCGGGATCACGAACACGCCGGCCGCCGTCATCGTGCCGTCGCTGGTGAGTCCGTTCGGCGTCTTCCTGATGCGGGTGTACGCGGCCGACGCCATCCCGGACTCGATGATCGAAGCGGGCCGGGTGGATGGGGCGGGCGAGTTCCGCATCTTCTGGCAGATCGGGCTGCGCCTCCTCGGACCGGGCATCGTCACGGTCTTCCTGTTCGCGCTGGTCGGGACCTGGAACAACTACTTCCTGCCGTTGATCATGCTCAACAGTTCCGGCCTCTACCCGCTCACCGTCGGCCTCGCCCAGCAGCAGGCGACGAGTGCGGCGGGCGGCGGATCCCAGGCGCTGTTCTCCGTGGTCATCACGGGATCCTTCGTGTCGATCATCCCCCTGGTCATCGCGTTCCTGTTCTTGCAGCGATACTGGACGACCGGACTAGCGAGCGGAAGTGTCAAAGAGTGAGTGGATTCTGGTACGGCGGAGACTACAACCCGGAGCAGTGGCCGGCGGAGGTGTGGCGCGAGGATGTGCGGCTGATGAACCGCGCGGGAGTGAACCTGGCCTCGGTCGGGATCTTCTCCTGGGCGCGCATCGAGCCGCGCGACGGCGAGTTCGACTTCGCCTGGCTGGATGAGGTGATCGACCTGCTGCACGCGGGCGGAGTGCGGGTCGACCTCGCCACCGCGACGGCGTCGCCTCCACCGTGGCTGGCGAAGAAGCATCCCGAACTGCTGCCCGTTACCGAGGACGGCGTGACGCTGTGGCCGGGCAGCCGGCAGGCGTACTGCCCGAGCTCGCCGATCTACCGGCGCTACGCCGCCCGCCTGGTCGAGGCGATCGTGGACCGCTACGCGGAGCACCCCGCTCTCGAGCTGTGGCACGTCAACAACGAGTACGGCTGCCACGTCAGCCACTGCTACTGCGACGCGTCGGCGGAGGCGTTCCGCACGTGGCTGGCGGAGAAGTACGGCACGATCGAGGCGCTGAACGACGCGTGGGGGACCGCGTTTTGGTCGCAGCACTACGACTCGTTCGACGAGATCCTGCCGCCGCGGTCGGCGCCGACCTTCAAGAACCCGACGCAGCTGCTCGACTTCGACCGGTTCAGCTCGGACGAACTGCGGGCGTGCTTCCGGGCGGAGGTGGAGATCATCCGGTCGCGGTCCTCCGTCCCGATCACGACGAACTTCATGGGGTTCTTCAAGCCGGCCGACTACTGGGCATGGGCGCCGGAGGTCGACATCGTGTCCGACGACGCCTATCCCGATCCGGCCGACCCGCTGTCGCCGGTGTACGCCGCGATGGAGCGCGACCTGATGCGCTCGCTCGGCGGCGGCAAGCCGTGGCTGCTGATGGAGCAGTCGCCGGGCGCCGTGAACTGGCGCGAGCGGAACGCCGCCAAGCGGCCCGGCCAGATGCGCGCGTGGTCGTACCAATGCATCGGGCGGGGTGCCGACGGCATCCTGTTCTTCCAGTGGCGGCAGGCGGTCGCCGGGGCGGAGAAGTTCCACGCCGGCATGGTGCCGCACGGTGGGACGGACACCCGGATCTTCCGCGAGGTGGAGGAGCTCGGCGCCGAACTGCGGACGCTCTCCGGAGGGGATGCGCTGCTCGGCGAGGCCGTGCCCGCGGAGGTCGCGATCGTCTTCGACTGGGACTCGTGGTGGGCGATCGAGCAGCCGGCGTCGCCCGCGAAGGTCCAGTACCTCCACGAGGTCTTCGCCTGGTACCGGGGGCTCGCCGCGGCCGGCGTGACGGTCGACTTCGCGCAGGCGACCGGCGACCTGTCCGCGTACCGGGTCGTCGTGGTGCCGTCGCTCTTCGTCGCGAGCGATGAGCAGCTGGAGGCGTTGGATGCGTTCGCCGCAGACGGAGGCACCCTCGTCGTCGGCTATCTCACGGGCATCCTCGACAAGAACCTGCACGCGCGGACGGGCGGCTACCTCGGCGTGCTGCAGGAGACGCTCGGCGTGCGGGTCGAGGAGTTCGCGCCTCCTGCGGCTGCGGACCTCGGCGCGAGCGGGGGCGGCGAGCCGCCGGCGCTGCGCGTGCGCGGGGATGTGGTAGGAGGGGACGGATCCGCATCCCTCTGGGCCGAGTACGTCGTGGCGGGGTCGGCGGACATCGAGGCCGTGTTCGACGGCGGCGTGCTGGACGGGCATCCCGCCATCACGCGTCACGTCCGGGGTTCGGGCGACGCCTGGTACGTCGCCACCCGGCTCGGCGAGGACTCGCTCGGCGTGCTGCTGGAGGGTGTCCTCACGTCGGCCGGCGTCCACCGCCTCCCGCAGTTCCCGGGGGTGGAGCTGGTGCGCCGCGGAGACGTGCTCGTCGCGATCAACCACTCCGACGAGACGGTCACCCTCGACCTCCCGGGCACCGACCTCCTCACCGGGACGACCGCGTCCTCCCTCCGCCTGCCCACGCAGGGGGTCGCCCTCCTCCGCCACCCCTGACCCTGCCCGCGCCCGCTCCGGGCCTATCAACATTCGTGACGAATGTTGCCTTCCACGCGCTGGGAGGCGACATTCGTCACGAATGTTGCACCCTGCCCGCCACTCTCGGGCCCGTTCAGGGAGCGTTGGTCGTGGGGGCGGGGAAGTGCTCGAGGCCGGCGACGCGGAGGAGGTCGAGCTTGGCGGCGTCCTCGCTGCCGGGGACGGCGGTGTAGACGACGATGCGGAGGTCGCCGTCGGGAACGGTCAGGACGTCGCAGTCGATCGTGATGGGACCGGCCACCGTTCGCGTCATCGTCTTGCGGCTCGCGCGGTGCGTGGCCACGCGCGCCGTCGCCCAGCGGCGCTCGAACTCGGGGGATTCGGCGCGCAGCCGTGCGATGAGGCGGCCGAGTTCGCGATCGCCGGGGTACCGGCCGTGGGCTTGGCGGAGGTCGGCGACGAGGTCGCTCGCGAACTCCTCCTCGTGGACCTCGTCGTACTCGATGCCGTCGTGCCCGCGTGTGAAGTGACGCCACACCAGGTTGCGCTCGATGCCGGTCACCTCGGCGGGGTCCCTGATCAGTGCCGCCCAGAGGGGGTTCCAGAGGAGGAAGTCCCAGGACGCGGTGAACACCGCGAGCGGCACATCCCCGATCCGGTCGAGGATGCGCTGGACGCCGGGTGTGATGTGCCGGGGCATGGTGCCATCGGGGTCCGGCAGGGCGCCGGCCACGCGGAACAGGTGGTCGCGTTCCGCACGGGAGAGCCGCAGCGCGCGGGCCAGTGCCCCGAGCAGTTGCGGCGACGGATTGCCCGCCCGGCCCTGCTCGAGCCGCACGATGTAGTCGACGCTCACGCCCGACAGCGCGGCCAGCTCTTCGCGGCGGAGCCCCGGCGCACGGCGGCCAGGGCCGGCGGGGAGCCCCACCTCGGCAGGGTCCACCCGGTCGCGCCACGACCGCAGCACCGCCGCGAACTCACCCATAGCGCACATCGTACGTCCGCCGCCGGCCCGCATCCTGGTACTCCCGGTACCCCCGTCGAGCGCTGCCTGGGTCTCCGCCCGCGGTCCGCGCAGACTCGTTCCCATGACCACGACACTCATCACCGGGGCGAACCGCGGCCTCGGCTTCGAAACCGCCCGGCGACTCCTCGGCGCGGGCCACACCGTCTACGCCGGGATGCGCGACCCCGCCAGCGGTGACGCCTCACGCGACCTCGGGGCGATCCCGCTCGCCCTCGATGTCACCGACCAGGGCAGTGTGGATGCGGCGATCGCCTCCCTGCCCGCCCTGGATGTGCTGGTCAACAACGCGGGCATCCTGGGGACGTCGCTGCGCGGCGTCGACGACCTCGACGTGGAGGCGATGCAGCGGACACTTGATACGAACGTACTCGGGCTCGTCCGCGTGACGCAGGCGGCGCTTCCGCTGCTCCGGCGATCCGCCGCTCCCGTGATCGTCAATGTCGCGTCCGGCGTCGGCTGGCCCCGGTGGCTGTCGACGCCGGGCCACGACGAGTATCCGGTTCGCGGGATCCCGTATGCGGCATCCAAGGCGGCGGTCATCGCGCTGACGGTGCAGTACGCGAAGAGCCTGCCGGACGTCCGGGTGAATGCGAGCGACCCGGGCTACACGGCCACGGAGTTCAACGGGTACAGCGGACACCAGACCATCGAGGAAGGGACGGATGCGACCGTGCGCCTGGCAACGATCGGTCCCGGCGGCCCGACGGGGGAGTTCCATAATCGGGCGGGACGCATCGAGTACTGAACGAGGACTGCCGGCGTCGCGTGTGCGACGCGGGCAGTCCCCGTTGCGGTGTGTGGTGCTACTCGGGCACGGTCACTTCAGCGTCCACGCCTGGTTGGGCTGCCCGTTGCAGTACCAGAGGTCGACGGCTGTGCCGTTGCCCGTGCCCGCGCCGCTGGCGTCCAGGCAGAGGTCCGGTGCGGCGACCGGTCTGATCGAACCATCGGCGGCGACGTTCCAGTGCTGCGTGTCGGACGCCGTGCATGACGCGGTGACGACTCGCTGACCCGCGGTGGCGGTGACGCCGTCGGTGCCCGCCTGCATGCAGAGGTTGCCGTAGACGGTCAGCTGCTTGTCCGCGGTCAGGTTCCAGGACTGGTTGCCGCCGCCGTTGCAATCCCACAGGTCGAGGGCGGTACCCGGTGTCGTGCTGAACCCGGGGACGTCGACGCAGCGGCCGGATGCCTGCCCGACGATGCTCTGGCCGGGAGGCGCGGGCGGGAGGTCGTTGACCGGCTCCTGGTCGCCGTAACCGTAGCCCCACTTCAGCTGGGCGACGCCGGTGGCGCTGTTGTCGGTGAGGGTGCCGTCCGGCTGGAGGGATTCGATGGAGTACGAGTCTCCCGCACGCAGTCCCGGCCAGTAGACGAGGCCCATCCGGTTCTGGCGGGCGAAGTCGGTCACCGCGGCGAGGAAGGACGTGTAGACGTTCCCGTTGTGTGCGCCGTAGTTGAGCCCGATCGTCATGGGCGATCCGGCCTCGTCGATGATCGTGCGGCCGGCGTAGGAGCCGATCCGGGCGGAGAGGTCGGCTGTCCACTCGGCCTCGGTCGTGTGCGAGGCCCAGAAGCCGTAGAAGTGCAGCGAAAGGAGCGTGCCCTTCAGCTGGGGCGCGTCGCCGACTCCCACGACGTTGTCGTTGTAGCCGGTGCCGCTGATGACGACGCGGTTGCGCGGGACCTCGCGGTGGTCCGCCAGCCACTGCGACGTGACGCCGACCCACTGGTCGAGCGTGTAGCCGTGCGGCTCGTTCATCGGCTCGAAGTAGACGTTCGAGGTGTGCAGGTACTGCGCCACGACGGTGTTCCACATCGTCTTCCAGGCGGGGACGTCGTCGATGAAGCCGTCCTTGCTGGTGTCGGCCTCCCAGTAGCTCAGGATGACCTTGTCGCCGGCGGCCACCGCAGCGTCGATGGCCCCGCGGTAGGAGTCCCACCAGGCGGTCCCGACGCTGGCCGGGTTGATCGGAAGGCGGACCGTGTTGGCGCCGAGGTTCTGCGCGAAGCCGCCCAGGATCTTCTGGGATGCGGCGTACACCTGGTCGTAGCTGTCCGAGGTGCTGAGGCCGGTGGGGACGACCGCGTCCGACGCATAGTTGTCGCGCGGGTCGGCCCAGTTCACGCCCTTGAACTCCGAGGTTCCGGGGCCTTGGGAGGGGTTGGGCTGGTCGGCCAGGGCGGGCGCCACGCCGATCCCGGTGAGGGCGAGGGCGCCGGCGACCGTGATCGCGACCATCCCCCTCCGAATTCCGTTCGGCAATGTTGACGTCAACATTTTGCGATGCATGTGATCCTCATCGATCTGGATGGTGGGTGGTTCCGGTCGGGCTGTCGGCGGTGCGACCCGGTGTCACGATGCTTCCACCGTGCATCGTGTCCCGTCAAGTGGGGGTGCGGGAGGGGTGTTCGTGGGCGGCCGACGCGGCGTCCGCGGCTCGACCTAGACTGACGGGGTGGGAGCTGACGCACGGGTGGTGACGCTGCAGGATGTCGCCGACCGTGCCGGGGTCTCTCGGGCGACGGCCTCCCAGGCGCTGACCGGCAAGGGCCGCATCTCGCAGGCCACCCGCCAGCGCGTCCACGACGCCGCCGCCGCGCTCGACTACTCGGTCAACCTGATCGCTCGCGGACTGCGCACCGCCCGGTCGGGCGCCGTCGGCTTCTGCGTGCCCGATCAGACGCTCAGTTTCCGCTATTACATGGACGTCGCCTTCGGAGCGGTCGAGCGTGCGCAGGAGTCCGGGATGCTGGTCACACTGCTCCCGCCGGCCTTCTCGGGCCCGGGCATCATCGAGCAGCTGGACGGGTACCTGATGATCGATCCCGCCGACGGGGACCCGCTGGTCCAGCGGCTTCTCGCCGGTCGGAAGCCGGTCGTGAGCGGCGAGAACCCGCCGCCGGACGACCCGGAGCCGTGGAGCATCGTCTTCGGCGACCACGAAGCCGGCATGCGCCTCCTGCTCGACCACGTCTGGGAGAACGGGAGCCGCCGGCCCGCGGTGATGCTCCCCGATCCGGTGATGGCCTGGGGCCGCGAAATGGCGGCCGGGTATTCCGCCTGGTGCGCCGAGAAGGGCGTCGAACGGCGGCAATTGCTGGGATGGTTCGACGCCACCATGGACGACGTGCGCCGGGAGCTGGATGCGCTCTTCGCGCGGCCGGACCATCCGGACGCGGTGATCGCGGCTCCCGAGGGCATCGCGATCGTCGCGATGGAGGCGATCCGGGGCGCGGGTCTGGTGCCCGGACAGGATGTGCTCGTCGCGAGCTACGTGGAGTCCGACGCGTTGTCGGTCACCCAGCCGACGATCACGGCGCTGGACCTCCACCCCCGCGAGATGGGCCGGCGCTGCATGGACGAGCTCATCCGCGCGCTCGACGGCGGCGAGCCGGGCCGCCGGGTGGAGGTGCCGATCGACCTGATCGTGCGCGAGTCCACCTCCCGGCGCTGAGCCTCCCTGCGCTGCCCGTGCACATTCGTGACGAATCGTCGTTCTGACCGCGTGGGAGTGCACATTCGTGACGAATCGTCGCTTAGACCGCGTGGGAGTGCACATTCGTGACGAATCGCACATACTCGCGCTTCGGAATCCGCAAAGAAAAATCGGTTAGCCATCTTGTTTTGCGTTGACTAATCGATTAGCCTCGCGGAAATCGATCGTCGTGATTTCCCCGAGACGGCGATCCGAAACCTGACCGACGTGTCGACGAAGGAGCCGAGCACAATGGATGTCACGACAGAGCAGCAGAGCCACCCAGACCCCGGCGGCGCTCCAGCCTCCGGACCGGCCACGGGAGCGCCGACGAACGCGGGCGCACCGCAGACCGGCGCCCTGCGCACCAACGCGCTCGGAACCGGCGGGATCGTCTTCACCGTGGTCTCCGCCGCCGCCCCGCTCACCATCGTCGCGGGCATCGCGCCGCTCGCCATCCTCATCGGAGGCATCGCCGCTCCGCTGGTCTACACGGTCGCCGGCATCGTGCTCGGCATCTTCGCCATCGCCTTCATGGCGATGACCCGGTATGTGAAGGCCCTCGGCGGCTTCTACACGTACATCACCGAGGCGCTCGGCAAGGCGGTGGGTCTGGCCTCGTCGTTCGTGGCGCTGTTCTCGTACAACGCCCTCCAGATCGGCCTCTACGGCCTGCTCGGCGCACAGGGCCACGACCTCCTGAAGACCGAGTTCGGGATCGATGTCCCCTGGTGGGTCATCGCCCTGGTCGGCGTGCTGGTCGTGTTCGGCGTCGCCTCCCGCGGCATCGACGTCGGAGCGAAGGTGCTCGCCGTCCTGCTGTCGGCCGAGGCCCTCATCCTCGTGCTGTTCGCCGTGGTCGTGCTCGCCCGCGGGGGCGCGGAGGGCATCACGTTCGGGACGTTCAGCCCGCAGGCCCTGCTCAACCCTGGTCTGTTCGCCGTCGCGGGCTTCGGCTTCGCGGCCTTCATGGGCTTCGAGTCCACCGCGCTCTACCGGGAGGAGGCGCGCACGCCCGAGAAGACCATCCCGCGCGCCACCTACATCTCGGTGGCGTTCATGGCCGTCTTCTACGGCTTCGTGGTCTGGGCGATCATCATCGCGGTCGGCGAGAGCCACGTGCAGGAGGCTGCGGCGAAGGACGCCGCGGGTCTCGTCTTCGCCTCGGCCGGCAAATACCTGGGTCCCTGGGCCGAGCTGACCATGTACATCCTGATCATCACCAGCGTCTACGCGAGCCAGCTCGCCTTCCACAACGCGATCAACCGCTACACCTTCTCCCTCGCCCGGGACGGCGCGCTGCCCCGCGCACTGCACCGCACCAACCGCTTCGGCTCGCCGGTCGTCTCCGGAGGGGTCCAGACCGTGCTCGCGCTGGTGGTCGTCGGGATCGTCGCCCTCACGGGAGGCGACCCCTACCAGCAGCTCCTGCTCTGGGTGAATAGCCCCGGCGTGTTCGGGATCATCGCCCTCCAGGTCATCACCTGTGTCGCGGTCGTGGTGTTCTTCCTGCGCAACCGCTCGCTGCCACGCAAGTGGTACGTCATCCCGAGCGCGGTCGTGGCGGCCCTCATCATGACCGCAGTCACCTACCTGCTGGCCATCAACGTCGACCTGCTCACCTCGGCCGGACCGGCCGTGGACACGGTCATCATGCTGTGCATCCCCGTGGTCTTCGCGATCGGCGCCGTGCTCGCGGTCGTCTGGAAGCGCACCCGACCGCGGACCTACGCCCGGATCGGAGGCGGAGAATGACACGCGCCACATTGCACGGTCCTTTCGACCTCCTCCTCATAGCCGGCACGGTGCTCACCCCAGGCGCGATCGACGCCGGCGGCCGTTCCGGGCGAATGGCCGTCGCCATCCGCGACGGGATCATCGTCGGGGTCGCCTCCGAGTCCGAAGCGATCGCCTCGGGCTGGGCGGCAGCCGCGGCGGAGGTGCTCGACCTCGGCGAATCCACGGTGAGCGCTGGCTTCGTGGATGCGCACATCCACCCGATCATCGGCCTGCAACTCACCCGGGGGCTCGATCTCTCCGGTATCACCGAGCGGGAGGACGCGCGCAGCGCGATCGCCGCCTACGTCGCCGATCGCCCGGCCGAGGAGGAGTGGATCCTCGCCTGGGGACTCGACCCCGCGGTGTTCGAGGGCGGAGAGTTCGGCAATGAGCTGCTCGCCGGCGTGGACGGCGGCCGCAAGCTGTACATCACGCTGTTCGACGGCCACTCCGCTCTCGCTTCGGCCGCCGCGATCGAAGCGGCGGGGGTGCGCGGCGACGAGGTCTTCCCCGACGCGTCCGCGCTCGGGCTCGACGCCGACGACCGCCCGAACGGGATGCTGTACGAGTTCTCGGCGCAGCAACTGGTGCTCCCGCACATCCCCGGCCTGACCTTCGAGGATCGCGTGCGGCTGCTGGCCGACCTGCTCGGCGGGATGGCCTCCACCGGCATCGTCGCCGGCCAGATGCTGGATCTGATGGCCGAGGACTCCTTCGACCTGCTGGAGGAGCTGGAGCGCCGGCAGGACCTGCCGATCCGGTTGCGCATCTCACCGTCCGTGTTCCCCGGATTCACGGCTGAGGACCTGGAGCGCCACCTCCGGTACCAGGAGCTCGCCGGCCGCCGCTGGTACGTGCGGGGCGTCAAGCTGATGATCGACGGCACGATCGACAACGGGACGGCGTGGCTCTTCGAGCCGGACACGAAGGGCGAGTCGACGCAGTCCCTCTGGCTCGACCCCGCCGAGTACCGTGAGGCCGTCCGCTTCTTCCACGAGCACGGCATCCCGACGACGACGCACGCGATCGGTGACAAGGGGGTCGCCTTCGTCGCCGAGACCCTGGCCTCGCTCTCCGCGAACGACGTGCAGCACCGCATCGAGCACATCGAGACGCTGCCGGACGAGGTCCTCGACGAGATCATCGCCTCGGGAGCCGCGGCGAGCATGCAGCCGACCCACTGCACCCTGTTCACGCGCGCCGACCACACCGACAACTGGTCGCAGCGACTCGGCGACGAGCGCGCGGACCGGGCATGGCGCACGCGCGATCTCCGCGACCGTGGCGCGATCCTCACCCTGGGATCCGACTGGCCGATCGCGCCGTACGACCCCCGCGGAATCGTGGCGGCGGCCCGGCTCCGCCGGCCGGCCGGGCAGGAGGAGGTCGAGCCGGTGCGTCCCGACCAGTCACTGAGTGCCCGGGCGGCGCTGGAGGGCTACACCAGCGAGTACTGGAGGAGCGTCGGCGAGCCGGGCGGCCGGATCGAGCCAGGGCTGCCCGCGGACCTCACGGTGTGGGCGCGAAACCCGCTGACCACCGACCCGGACGAGTTCGCCGGCTCCGAGGTGCTTCTCACGGTGGTCGGCGGCGTGCCGTGGGTGCGCGACGTGTCGGGCGCGCACGCGCCCTGAGGCCGCCGTCCCGACCGGTCGGCCTCCGACCGGTCGGGACCCTCGGCAGGGCGCTATGGAGTGGGGACGGCCGTCGGGCTCGACGGGCCCGTGGGTGAAGTCGGCTCTGGGGTCGGGGCTTCTGTCATCGCCGGTGTCTGCGCCGGTGCCGGAGCGCTGCCCGGTGTCGCCGTCGATCCACTCCCGCCTGCGGGCGCAGGAGTCGCACCCGGGGAGACCGCCGGAGCGGGGCTGCTCCCCGGGGCCGGTACCGCCGAGGGGTCCTTCTGGAGGATCGACTTGATCTCGCGTTCGAACTCCAGCAGGCGTGCCTGCACCTCAGCCAGAGGCAGGCCGCTCAGCTGCTGCGAGAACGCCATGATCTGCGACCAGAGCGCCTGGAGGCTCGAGACCGTCGCCGCGTCCGGCGGGCCGCTCAGGGTCAGCACGAGCTGGTCGGCGATGGCGGCGGTCAGGCAGTTCAGACAGCCGTAGTTCGCGGCGACCGAGAGGTTCTGCGGGATCACGACGTTCGACTGACCCACGACGAGGACGACTTGGAAGCCGACCGCGACCGTCGTGCATCCGGAGCAGTCGGCGAAGGCGTACGCGGCGTTCGTACTCAGCACCGCCGCCCCGCCGGTGACCCAGACGAGGGCGAACGCGACGTCGTAGAGCACGGAGCCGTCCGTTGTGTTCACCGCGAGCGCCTGGTTGTCTCCAGGTCGCGGCGGCAGCGGCTTGTCGAAAGGGAAGACCCAGGACGGCGCGCCGCCGGTCCGGGGGAGTAGCACCATCGCGAGCTGGGGATGGTCGGCCGTGGGACGGGCGCCACCCGGCCAGATGGTCTGGACCTGGCCGGTCGCCCCGGCGGAGAGGTGCCCTGGACGGTACTGCGCCGGCGCGAGGATGTCCGAGATGGTGCCCCGCTCGTAGGCCTGGATGGGCCGGTACGTCTGCGGCGCAGGCCACCAGGCCCAGGCCAGGCCGGCCACCAGGGCGAGCACAAGGACCCCGGCCAGGCCGCGACGGGCGGGCCGCCCGCGGGTGGAGGTCCACATCCGCCCGAGCCCGGAACGCGCCAGGCGGAACAGGATGTACACGCCGCCGAGGATCGGCAGTGCTGTCGCCACCATGACCACCAGCTGCGCCGCCCCTGCCGCTACGTCACCCCGCCCGAACTCGAGGGCGAGCGCGTGCCCCCGCTCCGCAAGCGCGACCCACGCCGTCGCGACCACCCGCGGGAGGGTCAGCACCATCATCAGCAAGGAGAAGAGCAGCATCGGGACGACGACAAGCACCCAGAGGCTCACCACTGCCCGTGCCCAGGGTTTGAGCACCCGCGACTCCGGCCGGTTCCACCGCCACGGGAGCAGGCCGAGAAGCGTCGGCCGGATGCGCTGGAACAGGTCGGGGACGCCGGTCAGGTCGGCGAGCACGTGGTACCCGTCGAAGCGGACCATCGGCAGCAGCTGATGGACCATCTGGAGCAGTTGGGTGACCACGACGAGCAGCAGCGCGTCGTAGCGGGTGACCCACCAGATCCCGACCACGACGACCGTGACGATGGTGTTGAAGTACAGGCCGCCGAGGTCGGTGCGCACGCGTCCGGCCCGCCCCAGGCGATACGAGTCGGTCACGTCGGTGAAGAACGCCGGCCAGAACAGGTAGAGTCCGAATCCCATCCGGCCGGGTGTTGCGCCGCCGTAGCGGGCGGCGGCCGCGTGACCGAACTCGTGGAACCCCGCCGACACGACCGTCACCGCGACGATGAGGAGCAGGACGCCGGGGTCCTGGACGGCATGGTAGGTCGCGGCGGCCAGTCCCTGTACCGCGAGCAGCCACCAGCACGCCGCGACGAAGACGCAGAGGACCGGGACCACGACGAGGGGATGGAAGAGCGCCGCGAACGGAGCCGTCACCCGGCGGGTCACATCCGGGTCGACGACCTCCCGTCGCAGCCGCAGTGCCAGGAGCGGGTTCGAGCGCTTGAGCTCGGGTTGCGAGCCGTCCGGACGGGTGAGCAGCCCGAGTGGACGCAGCGAGGAGTCGATGAGGCTGGCGGCATCGTCCGCGGTCACGAGGCGCCCGGTTCGGTCCGACACCCGGTCCGCCACCTCCGCAGGGGCGCTCCGCCCGTCGATCTCGTCCAGGATCGCGTAGAGCAGCGGTGTGAGCTGGAGGGTCTGGCCGTCTGCCCGGCGCACGAGTGCCGGCGGCTCCCGGTATCCGGAGCCGCGCATCGCGCCGACCTCGGTTGGGCGCTCCTCGTGTTCCGAGGGGCGCTCGGGGGTGACGGTCACCGTCGGCTACGGCTGGATCGTCGACTGCTGGTCGGCGGTGGCGTCGGCGGTGCCGGTGATGTTCTGGTCGATGACGGCATCCTGCTGCGAGACCGCTGCGGCCTGGCTGTCGACCGAGCCGATGTTGGCGGCCACGCTGGCGTCGATCGGCGCTGCCACGTTGGCGTTCGCCGCGACCGCGCCGTTGATCGGCGCGTCGAAGTTGGCGTTGGCGGCGGCATTGACGTCCACATTCAGGAGGCTGCCGTCGGTGAGGGAGCCGGGGGTCGTGTCGGCAGTGGGCGCGGGCGCCGGAGCGGGGGTGGTCGTGTCGCCGGTGGGTGCGATCGTGCTGGACTGGTCGGAGTGAGCGATCGCGTCGCCCGTGATTCCCTGGCCGATCGCCGCGGACTGGTCCGCCCCGGCGAGGGCCGTCGAGCCGGCCGAGAGGACGTTCGCGCCGGCGGACGCTTCGATGGGCGCTGCCACGTTCGCATTCGCCGCGACGCCGAGGTCGACCGGGGCGGCGAGGCCCAGGGCCAGATTCAGATCGGCGTTGAGGTCGAGGATCGAGGCGACCTCCTTGTCGGGGAGCGCCGTTGCGCGTTCGGCGGCCAGTTCATCGGCAGAGAGGGGCTTCCGGTCGTGGTTCTGTTCGTCCTTCACGTGCGACTCCGTCTCCGGGCGACAAGCCCTGGTCCGGCGCAGCGATTCTGCGCATCCGGGCCGAAGATACGCGCCGCGTGTTCGCGCAGAACAGGCCGTTCACATTGCCGCGCCATCATGATAGACAGCCGCGTCTCCTGTCGGTTTGGACGGTGAATCCGCAATTGTGATGTGGATTCAGTTGCGCTCTGGCGTTTTCACGGTGGATATCGATAGTCTGGCCTTCCCCAATGATTTCTCACGCACTGGAGCGGATAGCAATGGACACCATCGAACGCGACGTCGTCGTCATCGGCGCAGGAGCCTCGGGCCTGACGGCTGCCACCGAGCTGAAGAAGGCCGGTCTGACCGTCGCCGTGCTCGAAGCCCGCGACCGGGTCGGGGGCCGGCTGTGGACGGACGAGGTCGGCGGGGCCACGCTCGAGATCGGCGGCCAGTGGGTCTCGCCCGACCAGGACGCACTCATCGACACGCTCCGCGACCTGGGGCTGGAGACGTACTCCCGCTACCGCGAGGGGGTGAACATCTACCTCGGCGCGAACGGCGAGCGGCGCACGTTCGCGGGCGACATCTTCCCCGTGGCGCCGTCCACCGAGAAGGAGATCGTCGGCCTGATCGAGCGGATGGATGCGCTGGTCGCCGAGATCGACCCGGAGCGGCCGTGGGCGCATCCACGCGCGAAGGAGCTGGACGAGATCTCGTTCCGCCGCTGGCTGGAGACGCAGACCGACGACGAGGAGGCGCGGCGCAACATCGGCATGTTCATCGCCGGCGCCATGCTCACGAAGCCCGCGCACGCCTTCTCGGCGCTGCAGGCGCTGCTCATGGCGGCCAGCGCCGGCAGCTTCTCGAATCTCGTGGATGCGGACTTCATCCTCGACAAGCGCGTGAAGGGCGGCCTCCAGCAGGTGCCCCTGCTGCTCGCCGAGCGCCTGGGCGACGACGTCCACCTGAATGCACCAGTGCGGACGCTGCAGTGGGACGAGACGGGCGTGACGGCGATCGCCGACGAGGTGCGGGTGAGCGCCCGCTTCGCCGTTGTGGCCGTTCCGCCGCCGCTGATCAGCCGCATCCAGTACCAGCCGCCGCTGCCGCGCCGCCAGCAGCAGCTGCACCAGCACCTCTCGATGGGCTTCGTCATCAAGGTGCACGCCGTCTACGAGACGCCCTTCTGGCGCGAGGACGGGTACAGCGGCACGGCGTTCAGCCCGTACGAAGTGGTCCACGAGGCGTACGACAACAGCTACGACGGCGATCCGCGAGGAACGCTGGTCGGCTTCGTGTCCGACGAGGCCGCCGACGCGGTGTTCCGGCTGACACCCGAGGAGCGCAGGGCGCGTATCCTCGAGTCGCTGTCGCACTACTACGGGCCGCAGGCGCTCGAGCCGGTGGTGTACTTCGAGAGCGACTGGGGCAGCGAGGAGTGGACCCGCGGCGCCTACGCCGCCAGCTTCGACATGGGCGGGCTCGCCCGGTACGGCGAGGACCTGCGGGCGCCGGTCGGCCCCATCCGCTTCTCCAGCAGCGACCTCGCGGGCAAGGGCTACCAGCACGTCGACGGGGCGATCCGCGTCGGCCGGGAGACGGCGGCGGCCATCGTCGCCGAGCTCGTGCCCGCCGGACGCTAGGTGCCGGCCGCTCGATGGCCGCCGTGCGCTGGGTGCCCGCCGACCGCTAGGCAGGGGCCGTACCGCCGGGTACGCTTCCGGCATGTCGATCGAGGTGCTGCCGGCCACCGGCCAGTGGGACGACTTCGCGTCGTTCATGGTCCCGCGCAAGCCGGGCGGCGGGGGCTGCGTCTGCATGTCGTACCGGGACGCGCGGCTCGGGATGCCCGAGCGCATCGAGTACATGCGCAGCGAGTGCAGCCGGGAGCCGGGCCCGGGAGTCCTCGTGTACGTCGACCGCCAGGTGGCGGGCTGGTGCTCGGTCGCGCCGAAGTCGAGCTACGGCCGGCTGATGCGCTCGCGCACCATCCCGCATCTCGACGAGGAGCAGGACCCCTGGTCGATCGTCTGCTTCGTCGTGCGGGCGGGTTTCCGCGGCCGGGGGCTGATGCACGAACTCCTCGACGGCGCCGTGGAGCACGCTCGAAGCGCAGGCGCGACCCTGGTGGAGGGCTACCCGGTCGATACCGGCGGCGCGCGAGTGGATGGGATCAGCGGCTATGTCGGAACCGTCGCCCTGTTCGAGTCGCACGGGTTCACGCGCCGTAGCTCGACCGAGGCCCACTCGGGCGGAGCGGACCGGTGGGTGATGCGGCGTGAGATCGGCTGAGGCAGGGCCAGCGGCTGCATGCGGCCGCTTTCACCCCGGGGGTGAACGGAAAGCGGCAGACTGACGAGAGGGGAAGCGGCCGGCCGTCGTACTGCCGGCGTCCAGTGGGGGACAGGGGGACATCGTGCCGGGAGCCGAAGCCATAGGGGACGTCGTCGCACTGATCGTGCGGACGACGATCGGAGAACAGGGGACGCTGCATGAGGCGTCGTTCCGCCTGCTCAAGCAGGGTGTCGCCCGCTTGGACTCCGGTGGCGACGCCGCAGAGGTCGACGCGTCGCTGCTGGTGGACGGCATCCTGCTGCTCGTCCTCAGCGAGGCGCGGGACTCGCCCGGAACGGCTGAGTTCACCCGGCGGCTCGGCGCCGAGCGCTCGCAGCGCGTCGCCGAGCAGCTGCGGTCCGCCTCCCGCATCGTGAGTCGTGCACCCGCGGCGGGGATCGCGGTCACGCTGACCCCGCGCGAACGGGAGGTGCTCTCGGAGCTGCAGTGGCATCGGCCGCTCGCCGTCGTCGCCGCAAACCTCAACATCAGCCTCAACACCGTCAAGACGCACGTCCGCGCGATCTACCGCAAGCTCCAGGTGGATGGCCGAAGCC
>NZ_JBNDHX010000052.1:0-26045 GCF_056755275.1 Leifsonia sp. HAY1-4F | reverse complement strand
TCCGTCGTCGGCAGCGTCAGATGTGTATAAGAGACAGGTTGGGGGGTGAGGGGCGTCAGGACTCTTCTTCGACGACGGGGTCGTAGCCCGCGGCCCGTAGCGCGTCGATGACGTGGCCGCGGTGCTCGGTGCCGCGGGTCTCCACGCTGACGTCGAGCTCGACCTGGCTGAGCTGCATCCCGCGTCCGTGCCGGGTGTGCAGCACCTCGACGACGTTCGCGTTGACGCCCGCGAGGATCTCCGCGATGCGGGCGAGCTGGCCGGGACGGTCGGGCAGCATGATCGTGAGCTTGAGGTACCGGTCGGAGGCTGCGAGTCCCTGGCTGATGACGCGCTGCATCAGGAGCGGGTCGATGTTCCCCCCGGAGAGGATGGCGACGGTCGTCCCGTCGGCCGGCACGAGACCGGCGAGGATGGCCGCGACGCCCGCCGCGCCCGCAGGCTCCACCACGAGCTTCGCGCGTTCGAGCAGCAGCACCATGGCCCGCGCGATGTCGTCCTCCGACACGGTGACCACCTGGTCCACCGCATCCCGGACGATCTCGAAGTTCAGTGCGCCCGGCCGGCTCACGGCGATGCCGTCGGCGATGGTCCCTACCAGGGCGATGTCGGTCGGCTTCCCCGCCGCGAGCGACGGCGGATACGCGGCGGCGTTGGCCGCCTGCACGCCGATGATCCGGACGGTCCGCCCATCCACTGCGGCGCGCTGCTTCATCGCGCTCGCGACGCCGGAGATGAGTCCGCCGCCGCCGATCGGGACGAGCACGGTCGCGACATCCGGGACGGCGTCGAGGATCTCGAGCCCTAGCGTTCCCTGCCCGGCCACCACATCGGGATGATCGAACGGCGGGATGAGCACCGCTCCGGTCTCGGCGGCGAAGTCCGCGGCCGCACGCAGGGTCTCGTCGACGATGCTGCCGCTGAGCACCACATCCGCTCCATAGGCGCGCGTCGCCTGGAACTTCGGGATGGCGACCCCGACGGGCATGAAGATCGTCGCGTGGATGCCCAGCTCGCGAGCCGCGAACGCCACGCCCTGCGCGTGGTTCCCGGCGGAGGCGGCGACGACTCCCCTGGCGCGCTCCTCGGCGCTGAGCTTCGACATCCGGTTGTAGGCGCCGCGGATCTTGTAGGAGCCGGTGCGCTGGAGGTTCTCGCACTTCAGCAGGACCGGAGCGCCCAGGAGGTCACTGAGATACCGCGAGCTCTCCATCGGCGTCGGCTGCGCCACATCGGCGACGACGGCACGCGCGGCCTCGAACTCGTCGAGGCTCGGGCCTGCGAACGGAGTACGCGTGTCGGGGGTCACGGTTGCCACGGGAACAGCCTACCGGCGCTCGTATTCTGTGCACCGCATGGAGTTCAGCGCGCGCCTCTTCACCGCTCACCTCTCACTGCGCAGCGCTGTCAGCTCCCGCGTCACGGTTCCTCGCCGCGGCCCGCCGCACCCGCCGGGGAACCGTCTGCCAGATGGCGGCGGGAGGCGCCGACCACTCCCCCGGCGGCCTGCCACGCCATGCGCCGCCCGAGACGTAGTGCACCATCACGTTGAGCACGGCGACGAACGGGACGGCGAAGAGCGCGCCCGGGATGCCGGCGAGCAGCGATCCTGCGGCGACCGCGAGCACGACGGCGAGTGGATGCACCTTGACCGCCGTCCCCATGATGAGCGGCTGCAGCACGTGTCCCTCGATCTGCTGCACGAGGAGGACCACGCCGACCATGATGAGCGCGAACACCCAGCCCTTGAACACCAGCGCGACGAACACGGCGATCGCTCCGGTGAGCACCGCGCCGACGACGGGGATGAACGATCCGAGGAACACCAGCACGGCGATCGGAAGCACCAGCGGCAGCCCGAGGATGAACGCTCCCAGCCCGATCCCGAGCGCGTCGATGGAGGCGACCAGGATCTGCACCTTCACGAAGTTGCGCAGGGTCACCCATCCGGCGCGGCCCGCGCCATCCACCGCCGCGCGGGCGTTGCGCGGGAAGACCCGGACGATCCAGTTCCAGATCCCGCGGCCGTCGATCAGGATGAACAGGGTGCTGAACAAGGTCAGCAGGAAGCCGGTGAGGACGTGGCCGAGCGTCGACCCGACGGAGAGCGCTCCGGAGACGAGCACCTGGCTGTCCGACTGGAGCGACGACCAGGCCGACGCGAACGCATTGTTGATCTGGTCCTCGGAGAGACCGAGCGGTCCGGTGGTGAGCCAGCTGCGGAACCCGCTGAACGCATCCACCGACTGCTGCTGGAGGTCGTGGCTCTCGCGGGTGACCTGCCAGATCGCCAGATAGAACAGCCCGGTGACGACGACGATGAGCGTGAGGAGCACCGTCACGATGGCAAGCCATTTCGGCCAGCGGTGCCGGACGAGGGAGTCCTTGAACGGGACGAGCAGCGCCGAGAGCAGCACGGCGATCAGCACGGGGATGACGATGAGACGCAGCTGCACGATGAGGAAGATCAGCACAGCGACGACAGCGCCGATCAGAAGCAGTCGCCAGGACCAGGCCCCGGCCAAGCGGACACCGCGCGGCAGCGACTCGTCCACCGGCCCGGTCGGCCCCATCGGCTCGCCCGGGTCGCGCCGTCGGCGCTGGAACCAGGACCGGGCCGGCGCCTGGTTCGACTGCGGATCGACGGCCGGGCCGTAGCCGGGAGCGGACTCGGGCGGCGGGAGGGGACGCTCGGTGTCAGGCATGCCGCCAGTGTAGGGCGGCGTCCAGGAGGGACGGCATTCCGGACACCGCCCTCGGCGCCTTCACAGCGGCCGTCGGCTCGAGGCCGGACGAGCAGCGCTTCCCTCAGCCGGCGGCACGAGCTGCGGCCGTCGCCGGAGAGCCGGCCAGGCCGACGGCGACCCGCTCGCCCGGCTCGGGACGCTGCCGCGCGCCGTGCTGCACGGACAGCTCGGTGCCGTCCTCGAGCCGCACGCGGGTGCGACGCAGCGCACCGAGGAAGCTCGTGGTGAGCACGACCGCCGGGATGCCGTCCGCCGCGAGCAGGACGTCCTCGGGCCGCACGTACGCGGTGACCGGCCCATCGGCGGTCGGCGAGGCCAGCGGGACGTCCTGGCCGAGCACGCGCAGCCGACCGCCTTCGACGGTGCCGTCGACGCGGTTCGTCAGGCCGACGAACTCGGCTACGAATGCGGTCGCCGGCCGGTGGTAGAGCTCCTCCGGCGTGCCGATCTGCTCGATCCGGCCGGCCCGCATCACCGCGACGCGGTCGGCGACGGCCAGCGCCTCCTCCTGGTCGTGGGTGACGAAGAAGGTCGTGATGCCGAGCTCGGTCTGGATGCGGCGGATCTCCTCCCGCAGCTGCACCCGCACCTGGGCGTCGAGGGCCGACAGCGGCTCGTCGAGCAGGAGGACGCGCGGCTCCGTGACGAGCGCGCGGGCGAGCGCCACGCGCTGCTGCTGACCGCCGGAGAGCTGGTGCGCGTAACGACCGGCGTGGCGGTCGAGGCCGACCAGCTCCAGCGCCTCGGCGGCACGGCGGCGCCGATCCGCAGCCGCGACCTTCCGCATCCGCAGGCCGAACTCCACGTTCTGCCCGGAGGTCAGGTGAGGGAACAGCGAGTACGACTGGAACACCATCCCGAGGTCGCGCCGGCTGGTCGGCTCATCGGTCACCTCCCGGTGGTCGATCAGGATGCTGCCGCTGTCCACCCGCTCCAGGCCCGCCAGGGCGCGGAGGGCGGTGGTCTTGCCGCATCCGCTCGGGCCGAGGAGCGCGATGAACTCCCCGGGGGCGGCGGCCAGGTCGAGGCCGGACAGCCCGGCCCCGCCGCCGAAGTCGCGCACGAGGTCGTGCAGCTCGACGGTCGAACCGGGGCGGCGCGAACCGCTGCGCGCCGATTCGGTGCGCGGCTCGCCGCCCGACGGGCTCCCAGAAGGATGGATGTGATGGGCGGTGGTCTCGACGGCGGTCATGTCAGCCTTTCGCGGTGCGCCGGCGTCGCACGCTCACGAGGCGGTCGACGACGACGAGGAGGACGAACGCGAACACCAGCGCGAGAAGCGCGAAGATGACCGCGACGAAGGGGTCGGACTGCGACACCAGCAGCAGGGAGGTCTGCAGGTTGACGCGGGAGAGCAGCGAGGCGATCGTGAACTCGCCCAGCACGACGGCGACGGAGAGGGCGGAGGCGGCGAGGATGCCGCGGCGCAGGTTAGGCACGAGCACCCGGAGGAACACGGTCCCGACACCCGCCCCCAGCGAGCGGGCGGCCTCGCTGAGAGTGACCAGGTCCACCGCGCCCACATTGCTCTGGATGGCGCGGAAGGCATACGGCAGCACGGTGATGCCGTAGGCGAAGGCGAGCGTCCAGGATCCGGACCCGAAGAGCTGGGTCACGACCGCGTACGTCGGCGCGAGCCCCACCACCATGACGATCGCGGGGATCATGATCGGCAGCAGGCACACCGCCTCCAGCAGCCGCCGGAGCTTCGGGAACCGCAGCTCGACCAGCACGATGGTCGGCAGCAGCACCAGGAGCACGATCACGACCGTGACCACGGCCAGCACCAGCGAGTTGCCGAGTCCCTGATAGACGCGGTCGTAGCGGGTGGTCTCACCGGAGAACAGTGCGACCCAGCGGTCGAGGCTGTAGACGCCGGGCTTCGCGCTGCGGAGGGTGAACTCCACCATCGAGAAGAGCGGGATGAGGAAGAACAGGCCGAGCACCGACCAGATGACGGCGCGCACCGCCGGGCCGGGGCCGAGGCGCAACTGCGGTGCCCGGCGCTGCCGGCGCGGACGCTCCTCCACCGCCGGGGTCATCGCTGCCACCGGGCGGTCCGGCGCACGAGCGCCGAGTAGGCCAGCATCACGACGACCATGACCAGGAGCATCCCGAGAGCCATCGCCCCGGCGAGGTTCGCCCGGCCGAGAACCGTCTCGCTGATGAGCGCCTGCCGGATCTGCAACGACACGATGTTGTTGGCCTGGCCGACGAGAGCGGCGGCCGTCGCATAGGAGGAGAACGCGTTCGCGAACAGGAGCAGCAGACTGCCGAGGAACGACGGGAGCAGGATGGGCCCGCCCACGCGCCTCCAATAGGTCCAGCGGCTGCCTCCGAGGGTCGCCGTCGCTTCCAGCCACTGCGGTCGCAGGCCCTCGAGCGCCGGCATGAACGTGATCACCATGAGCGGGATCTGGAAGTAGAGGTACGGCAGGATGAGGCCCGGCACCGTGTAGAGCCAGACGCCGTTCTCGTAGATGTTCACGTGCGCGACCGTGCGGAGCAGGACGGTGACCAGACCCTGCGCGCCAATGGTCGCGATGAAGGCGAACGCGAGCATGACGCCGCCGAACTGAGCCAGGACGCTGCTCGCCGAGTCCACCAGCGAGCGGGTGACGCCGCCCTGCCGGGCGCCGAGCATCGCGAAGCAGAGCGCGGCGCCGGCGATCGCGCCGGCGCCCGCGGTTACCGCCGACAGCCAGAACGCGCCGAAGAACGAGCCGGCGATGGCGGGCTCCGCGAGGCCGGTGAGGTTGGACAGCGTGAACCGGCCCTGTCCATCCACGAAGCCACTGGCGACGGCGACGACCGTCGGGGCGGCCAGGAACACCACGACGTAGAAGGCGAACGGGGTCAGCCCGAGGATCGCCGCGGCGCCGGTCCTGCGGCGTGTGCGCGGACGCGCGCCTGCGGGACGGGACGACGACGGCTGCCGCCGGGTCTCCGTGTCGGAGAGTCCGGCGGCAGCCCCGACCGCAGGCGCCGGGGCGCCCGTGATGGTCTCGGTCATCAGCCGACCGCGTTGGCCCATGTGGAGTTCAGGAGCGTGCCGGCGTCCGTCGCCTGCTTGTCGCTCATGACGGCCACCTTGTCGAGCATGCCCGGGAAGTCGGCGGTGTCCAGCGTCCCTGCCTTCTGCATCGCGTGGACGCGCACCGGGTATGCGCCGCCCTTCAGCCAGGCGTTCTGGGCGGCGTCGCTGTAGAGGTACTCCTCCCACAGGCGAGCGGCGGCCGGGTGCGGCGCATCCTTGCTGATCGCCTGGTTGTAGTAGCCGACGTAGGCCGTGCCGGGAAGGACGACGTACTTCCAGTCCACGCCGCCGGACGTGATGGTGGCCGAAGTGGCGTAGCCCTTCTGGTTGAACGACCAGTCGAGCAGCACCGGCGTCTCCCCCGAGGCGATGGTGTTCGGCTTGCCGTCCGCGGCGTTCCAGTTGCCGGCCTTCTTCAGCTTCGAGAACCAGTCGACGCCCGCGGTGAGGTCGTCGAGCGTCCCTCCGTTCTGCAGGGTCGCGTAGGCGACGGCCCCGGCCGCGGCAGCCGCCTGCGTCGGGTTGCCGTTGAGCGCGACGGCTCCCCTGAACTCCGGCTTCAGCAGGTCGCCGAAGGACTTCGGCGCGGTCTTGATCTTGTTCGCGTCGTAGCCGACGGCCATGACCCCGTAGTAGCCGACCTTCCAGAGGCCGGTCTTCTCCTTCTGGGCGTCCGGGATGTCGTTCCAGCCGGCCGGCTTGTAGGCGGCGAAGTACTGAGTGTTCGCGAGGGCGACCGACGAGCCGATGTCGAAGGTGTCCGGAGCGGTGTCCTGGCCCTTCAGCTTCTTGGCGGCGTCGATCTCCTCCTGGCTGGAGGCGCTGTCCTGGCTCGGGTTGATGGTGATCCCGTACTTCTTGGTGAAGCCGTCGAAGATCTCCTGGTAGTTTGCCCAGTCGCCCGGCGTCGCGATGATGTTGAGGCTGCCCTCCTTCTTCGCTGCGGCGATGAGCGCATCCATCCCTCCCGCCGACGCTGCGTCGGTGGCGGTGGCGATCGAGGCGTTGTCGGCGGTGCTGGCACTCGCCCCGCCGGAGCAGGCGGAGAGCGAGAGTGCGACGACGGCGGCCGCGGCGGCGAAGCCGGCGACTCGTGCGCGCTTAGTGGTCACGGGTTTTCCTCCAGTGCACGGTGTCGTCCGGGCGGATCGCCCGGACGTCGTCACGCTAGAAAGCCGATGCGTCCGGCCGGCCGCGGGCCGGTAACGGGCCGGTGAACGTCGGATGTCGGGGGTTGTCGATAGTGTCGGTCCGTGGTCGAACAGGTCTCCCCCGCTCTCGCCCGGCGGATCGCGCTCGCCGCACAAGGCTTCGGGAGGCCACGGCCGGCCGTGGTCGGCACCCGGCAGCTCAATGCACTGGTCGATCGGCTCGGGCTCCTGCAGATCGACTCGGTCAACGTGTTCGAGCGCAGTCACTACCTGCCAGCCTTCGCACGCCTCGGCGGCTACGACCGGGCGCTGCTCGACCGGCTGACGTTCGACGCCCGCGGTCCGCACACGGAGTACTGGGCGCACGAGGCCGCCTTCGTGCGCAAAGAGGACTGGCCGCTGTTCGCCTGGCGGATGCGGGAGTTCCGGGAACGGCTGAACGGCCCGGCGGGCTGGTTCGAGGTGAACCAGAGCACCGTGGAATGGCTGCGCGGGGAGCTCGCCGAGAAGGGACCGCTCGTCGCCGGCGAGATCGAGCACGACGCCAACCACCGGACCGGGCCGTGGTGGGGATGGTCCGACGTGAAGCGCGCGCTGGAGCGGATGTTCGTGTGCGGCGAGGTGGCGATCGCCGGCCGGACCCGGTTCCAGCGGCGCTACGGTCTGGCAGCCGACGTCCTGCCCGGGAGCGTCCTCGAACGGACCGTGCCGGAGGAGGACGCCGTCCGCGAGCTGCTGCGGCGGGCGGCGGTCGCGCACGGCATCGGCACGGCTCGCGACTTCGCCGACTACTACCGCATCAAGGGTCCGCGCGTCGCGGTCGCGCTGCAGGAGCTCGAGGATGCCGGCGAGCTCGTCCCGGTCCGCGTGCCCGGCTGGGAGAGCGCCGGCCGGCCGCTTCGCGCGTGGATGCATCGCGACGCCCGCAAGCCGCGTCTTCTCGAGGCGGCCGCGCTGCTGTCGCCCTTCGATCCGGTCGTCTGGTACCGCGACCGGGCGCTGCGGATGTTCGGCTTCCACTACCGGATCGAGATCTACACGCCGGCGCCCAAGCGCGTGTACGGGTACTACTCCCTCCCGATCCTGCTGGACGACGCGCTGGTCGGCCGGATCGACCTCAAGAGCGACCGGCAGGCCGGCGTGCTGCGGGTGCAGTCCGCGTGGACCGAGCCGGGCGCGCCGCCCGCGACGATCGACCGCCTCCTCCCGCTGCTGGCCGAGACGGCGGCCTGGCAGGGCCTGGAACGGGTGGAGGTGGCGGAGGGCGCCCGGGGCGACCTCGCGCCGCGCCTCGCGGACGGCCTGCAGCCGGGGGTAGGGTGCGGGGCATGACGTCACCGCTGGACTACTTGGACGAGGCCGGGGCCGACGAGGCCGATTACGAGACACCGATGCGGGAGCTGTACGCGTACCGCGACGGCGACACCTGGTTCGACGGCATCGTGACCGGGGTGAGACCGCACAGCGCCGGGGACGGCGGGACGCTCGTCCAGTTCGACGGACGGCTCTGGGTGCCGGTCCGCGAGGTGCGGCCGTCGGACCATTACATCGCCGTGCTCCTCAACCCCGACTCGGAGGTGTACGCCGAGGTGGTGCAGTCGTATGTCGATGGCCAGCCGAAGGACGTCATCCGCGACGTCTCGCTCGTCGGAGAGGACAACGTCGGCACCGAATGGCGGCCGATCGACGAGCCCCGCGTCGGAAGTCGCGTCCGCTACCGCTACACCGGCACCGCCGAGCTGCAGGTGCCCGACGGCGCGGAGGCGTCCGCCTGACCGCGACGCGGGTCAGGCGGTCCGCCGCTGGAGCGTGAGCGCGCCGAGGACCACGGCGCCGAGCGCGAAGGCGCCGATGATGAGCAACTGGCCGCCGATGTAGGCCGCGTCGTGAGTGTTCGTCGCCACCGCGTTCAGCGCATCCACCGCGTGCGACAGCGGCAGCCAGTCGCTGATCTCCTTGAGGCCGGAGGGCAGCTGGTCGCGCGGGAAGAAGATCCCGCCGAGCAGGATCTGCGGGAAGACGAGCAGCGGCATGAACTGCACCACCTGGAACTCGGTTCGCGCGAACGCGCTGGCGAACAGGCCGAGGGTGCTGCCGAGCACGGCATCCGTCACGGCGACCGCGACGAGCAGCCACGGGTCGCCTTTGACGTCGAGACCGCAGACCCACAGGGCGTAGGCCGACGCGATCAGCGCCTGGACCACAGCGATCAGTCCGAAGGCGATGGTGTAGCCCAGGATGAAGTCGCCGCGTCCGAGCGGCATCGACAGGAGCCGTTCCAGTGTCCCGGTGCGCCGCTCCCGCAGCGTCGTGATCGAGGTCACGAGGAACATCACGATGAACGGGAACAGGGCGAGGATGGCCGGACCGATCGTCGCGAACACCGGGGTGTCGGTGAAGATCCAGGCCACGAGGCCGATCAGCAGGGCCGGAACCACGAGCAGCAGCCCGATCGTGCGCGGGTCGTGGCGGATCTGGTTGAGGACGCGGCCGGCGGTCGCGAACACGCGCGTCGGGTTCATCGCGCCTCCTCCTCGTGTGCGGCACGGTGTTCGTGCTGGTGGTCGTGGTCGCTCCCGTTCGCGGGCTCCGTCGCCTCCGCGTCCCCGGCCTCCTCGGTCGCCGCATCCTCCGCCTCCGGCAACGCGTGGCGTGCGTGGCGGCGCCGCAGGAGGGCGAGGAAGGCACCCTCCGCATCCGCCGCTCCGGTCTCGGCGAGCAGCTCCTCAGGCGTGGCGTCCGCCAGCACCGCGCCCTCCCGCATCAGGATGAGGCGGTCGCAGCGGCTGGCCTCGTCCATCACATGGCTGGAGACCAGGAGGCTGGTGCCCGCCTCCGCGAGGCGGTGGAACAGGGCCCACAGCTCGACTCGGAGGAGCGGGTCGAGCCCGACCGTCGGCTCGTCGAGCACGAGGAGGTCGGGCGAGCCGAGCAGCGCGGCGGCGAGCGAGACCCGGCTGCGCTCGCCGCCCGAGAGCGACGAGACCAGCCGTCCGGCGTGCTCCTGGAGATCCGTGGCGGCGATCGCGCTGTCGACGTCCGCGCGCGCGGCGCCGAGCACCCGGCGGAAGTAGTCGAGGTTCTGCCGGATGGTGAGGTCGTCGTACACGCTGGCCGCCTGCGTGACATAGCCCACGCGGTGCCGGAGAGCCGCCGAACCGGCCGGCTGCCCGAGGACGGACACCGACCCGCCCTTCACCTTCTGCACGCCGACGATGGCGCGCATGAGCGTCGTCTTGCCGCATCCACTCGGCCCCAGCAGACCGACCACCTGACCGCGCGGGACGTGCAGGTCGAGCCCGTGCAGGACGTCGACGCGGCCCCGGCGCACGCGCAACCCTTCGATCGCGATCGCGGGCGACCGGGTGTCCTCCGGCGAATTCATCATGTGCTGAATTATTCGCCCGTGAGAGGCGCACGTCAAGCGACAGGCGAGCCGGGATCCCCGAACAGATGCCACTGCAGGACCGGCCCGACGCGCCGGGCGAGCTCGTCCGCCGGCGCGCTGGCGATCGGCTCGACCTGCAGCGCGTAGCGGGTCATCATCATGCCGACCAGCTGCGAGGCAGCGAGCTCTGCCCGCAGGCGCGCGTCCGGCCCGTCGGACAGCGCAGCGAGCTTGGACAGCACCTCTCTCGTCAGGAACTCGCGCACCATCCGCGTGCCCGGTCCGCTGCCGAGAACCGTCCGCAGGATGACGACCATCCGCCGAGCAGCCTTGTCGTCGTCGAGACGCTCCAGCAGGTAGCGCACCAGCGACTCCCCCACCGCCTCACGTGGACCGGCGAGCACGACCTCGAGCACGCGGTCGGGACGCAGCGGCGCCTCCATCGTGGCCGCGAACAGGTCGGCCTTGCCGTCGAAGTAGTGGTGGACGAGCGCCGAGTCGACCCCCGCGCGGCGCGCGACGGCCCGCAGCGAGGCCGCCTCGTACCCGCGCTCGGCGAACTCGTCGGCGGCTGCCCGCAGGATGGCGGCACGCGCCGAGGCGGTCCCGCGATCCTTGCGCGGGCGGCCCGGGCGGCGACGTTCGTCGACCTCACTCACGAGGACATTGTCCACCCGTCCCGCGGATGGCGCTCGGCTGTCCACCAGCGAGGCGGTTGCTTCGAGTGTGATGGGAACGAGGTGGGAGCACCCTGCCCCGAAGTTAGGATGTGACCTGCGCACTTGCACCATCCCTGCGCCTGCATACAAGGAGTTCTGCGAACATGGAATGGCTCATTCCGGTCATCATCGTCGTTGTGATCGTGGCGATCATCGGGATCTATCTGTGGGCCACCTACAACTCCCTCGTGACGCTGAAGGTCCGCGTCGACGAGGCGTGGAGCGACATCACGGTGCAGCTGAAACGGCGTGCCGACCTCATCCCGAACCTCATCGAGACGGTGAAGGGATACGCAGCGCACGAGCGCGGCGTGTTCGAGTCCGTCACGCAGGCGCGCGCCGAGACGCTCTCCGCGCAGACGCCGGGTGAGGCGTCCGTCGCCGAGAACCACATGCAGACGGCTCTGAAGAGCATCTTCGCCGTCGCCGAGGCGTACCCGCAGCTGCAGGCGAGCCAGAACTTCCTCCGGCTCCAGGCCGACCTGGTCGACACCGAGGACAAGATCCAGGCGTCGCGCCGCTTCTACAACGGCGGTGTGCGGGAGTTCAACACCAAGATCAAGGTGTTCCCCAACAACCTGTTCGCCCGTCGCCTGGGCTTCACCGAGCGCGAGTTCTTCGAGGTCGACAACCTCGCCGCGATCGCCGAGCCTCCGCGCGTTCAGTTCTAGGGCGTCGATGTACAGGGCTATCGCCAGGAACAAGCGCAACACCGTCTTCATCATCCTGCTGTTCCTGATCCTCATCGGTGCGCTCGGGTGGCTCGCGTCGCTCATCTACCACAGCTACACGATCCTCGTCGTCGTGCTGGTGGGCGCCATCCTCTACGCGCTGTTCCAGTACTACCTGGCGAGCAGTCAGGCGCTGAGCATGTCGGGAGCGATCCCGATCACGAAAGCCGACAATCCACGGCTCTGGAACGTCGTCGAGAACCTGTCGATCACGACCGGCACGCCGATGCCCGCCGTCTACATCGTCAACGACCCGGCTCCCAACGCGTTCGCGACCGGCCGTGACCCCGAGCACGCCTCGGTGGCCGCGACGACCGGCCTGCTCGACCTCATGACGGACGCGGAGCTCGAGGGAGTCATGGCGCACGAGCTCGGCCACGTCCGCAACTACGACATCCGGCTCGGGATGATCGTGTTCGGCCTCACGGTGGCGATCGGGTTCATCGCGGACATCTTCCTGCGCATGGCGTTCTTCGGCGGCAACCGGAACAACAACAGCGGCGGCAACCCGGTGGTGCTGGTCTTCGGTCTGATTGCGGCCATCGTCGCCCCGCTGGTCGCGACGCTCGTGCAGCTCGCCGTCTCGCGGCAGCGGGAGTACCTCGCCGACGCGACCGGCGCCATGACGACCCGTCAACCGGACGCGCTCGCGAGCGCCCTGCTCAAGCTCGAGGCCTACGGCCGCCCGATGCAGAAGCAGAACTCGTCCATGGCGCACCTGTGGATCAACGACCCGCTCAAACCGGGCCTCATGGCGCGACTGTTCTCGACGCACCCGCCCATCCCGCAGCGGGTCGAGCGCCTTCAGGAGATGGGCAGCAGCTTCTAGCCGCCGCCTGCAGCTGTGCGGGCGTCAGCGTCTGCGGCGGTTCGGAACGTATGCGTGCGCGCGAGCAGCCGCATACGTTACAAACCGCAGCAGACACCGCGAGACGGCTCCGGCAGCGCCCGGCGCCGGGATGTGCTAGCGTTTCGGCGATCGTGTTCCATCGACAGGAGGTGAGACCCATGTACGCAGTATCCACAGTGGGCGCTCCCTCGCAGTCCACGATCCGCGACTGAGGTAGTCGCCACCGGGAGCGCCCTCCACGCAATCGCGAAAGGCGACTCCCATGAACACAACACCTTCTTCACTCACGCATGCGCACGAACGCGCACTGGTGCTCGGCGGCGGCGGATCGACAGGCAACGCCTGGCTGATCGGCATCGTCGCGGGCCTCTTCGACGCTGGACTGGATGTGACACAGGCCGACCTGACCATCGGTACCTCGGCCGGTTCCACCGCCGCGGCCCAGCTCGCGGGCGCAAGCACGGCCGACCTGTTCGCCGCCACCTCGGTGGCTCCCCCGCCCCGGACGGCACCGCCCGGCGCAACTGAGCCCGGATCGGCATCGCCCGCATCCGACTCCCGACCGGCGCCGCTGCGACCGACGGCCGAGCACTTCGAGCGGATGCTGGCCACAATCGCCGCCTCCGCCGACGCGGCCGACTACCGCCGCCGGATCGGCGCGGTGGGACGGGAACGGGAGGAGGCGTCAGGCGCTTCCGTCCGGGACAGCTGGCGCTCGGCGGTAGCGGCCCGGCTTCCTCGCCCCGACTGGCCGGAGCGCCGGATACTCATCACGGCGATCGATGCGACCACCGGTGATCCGGTCGTCTTCGACCGGGACAGCGGAGTCGACCTGGTGGATGCGGTGGCCGCGAGCTGCGCGGGCAGCGTCGCCTACCGCATGGGCGAACGTCTGTACCTCGACGGCGGCTACCGGTCGAACGCCGAGAACGCAGATCTCGCCGCCGGCTACGAGCGGGTGCTGGTGCTGTCGCCGCTCGGCGCCCGCTCCCTCACTCCCGAGGATTGGGGGACCCATCCCTCCACCCAGGTGGAGGAGCTGCGCGCCCACGGAAGCCGTGTCGAAATCGTGATCCCCGGCCCGGACGCGGAGCACCTGTTCGGCACCAACGCGATGAATCTGTCGCTGCGACCTGCCGCCGCCCGGGCCGGCTACGACCAGGGCCAGGCCCTCGCGCCGCACCTCACCACCTTCTGGAGCTGAGCCGACGCATCCCATCGATGGGACGCAACGCGCCGCCCGTTCGTGGATCGGACGGCGTGTTGCGTCCCATGGATCGACTCGACGACGCCCCGAGAGGCGCGAGGGCGACGCCCGGCTACGGGCCGAGGACGCGGCGCAGGTAGGCGTTCTCGAAGCGGCGGTCGGGGTCGAGACGCTCGCGCACGGCGAGGAAGTCGTCGAAGCGCGGGTACAGCGCGCGAAGGGCGTCCGCATCCCGGGTGTGCAGCTTGCCCCAGTGCGGGCGTCCCTCGTGGGCGACCATGATCTCCTCCACCGCGCCGAAGTACTCGCGGTGGTCCTCCCGGTAGTACCGGTGCACCGCCACGTAGCCGGTCTCACGTCCGTACGCCGTCGACAGCCAGTTGTCGTCGGCCGCCGCGCTGCGGACCTCGATCGGGAACGAGATGCGCCATCCACGCCGCTCGATCAGCGCCTTCACCTCGGCGAGCGCCTCCGGTACCGCCTCCCGCGGCAGCGCGTACTCCATCTCGCGGAACCGCACGGTCCGGTTGCTGACGTAGACGCGCGGCGAGTGGTCGATGAACTCGCGGTTGCCGGTGAGCCGCTGGGCGAGGCGGCTGAACGGCGGGATGATCGCCGGCGCGACCGTGCCGGCCGCACAGACTCCGCGGTAGACGCCGTTGGCGAGCAGTTCGTCGTCCACCCAGCGTCCCGTGCGCGACAGCGGCTTGCGGTCGGCCGTCAGCGGCAGCCGCGTGTTCGTCTTGGTGAGCGCCGTCTCCGTGTGCGGGAACCAGTAGAACTCGAAGTGGTCCTCCCGCGCCGACCGATCGCGATAGCTCTCGAGCGCCTCCTGCAGCGGCTCCGGACGCTCGACGGCGTGGAGCAGGAACGCCGGGACGCACTGGATGGTCAGGTCGACGATGACGCCGAGGGCGCCGAGCCCGAGACGGGCGGCCGGGAGCAGTTCCGCATTCTCCGTCTCGTCGATCCGCAGCAGCTCACCAGTGCCGGTGACGAGGGTGAGCCCCACGATCTGGGTGGCGAGTCCGCCGAACGAGCCGCCGGTGCCGTGCGTCCCGGTCGAGGTGGCGCCCGCGATCGACTGCTTGTCGATGTCGCCCATGTTGGCAAGCGCGAGGCCGTGCTGACGGAGCAGTCGCGGCAGCTGGTGCAGCCGGGTCCCGGCGGCGAACGTGACGCGGTCCCGTTCCGGGTCGACCGCCACGACCCCGGTGAGGTCGTCGAGGTCGAGCTGGACGCCCGGAGCGACCGCGATGCCCGTGAAGCTGTGGCCGGCTCCGACCGCTTTGATGCGCATCCCGGTGGAGGCGGCCGCTCGCACCGCGCGCTGCACGGCTTCCGCCGTCGCCGGCCGCTCGACGCGCTGGGGACGCACGCGCTCGGTGCGGCTCCAGTTGCGCCACAGCCCCCCGGCCGCCGTCACAGGAAGACCTTCCCCTCGCCGCGATAGCTCGGAGTGACGCCGGCGACGCGCGCACGCCCATCCACGGTGTCGACCAGCTGGTAGCCGTCGACGTGCTCGCTGAGCTCGCCGGACTTGGTGTGCCGCAGCCAGACGCGATCGCCGATCCGCAGAACGCCCGCCGTCGCTCCGGTGAGCGGTGTCTGCACCTCGCCCGCCATCTCGCGCGCCACCATCGAGAGCCCGGTCGGCCACGCCACCATCGGCATCCGGTCGGGTCCGGGCGGTCCGGAGGCGATCCAGCCACCACCGAGCAGCGTCGCCGTCTCCGGGTTGGGCCGGCGCACCACCGAGAGGGCGAACGATGCGGCGGGAGCCGGATGGAACGAGCGGTAGGTGTCGAACAGGTGCCCGCCGAAGAGTCCGCTGCCCGCGGCGATCTCGGTCACCGACTCGTCGGAGGCGGTGAACTCGACGGAGCCGGTGCCGCCGCCGTTCACGAACTCGAGATCCGCCACGCCGCGCACCGCGGCGACCGCCTCCCCCCGCCGGCCGAGCAACTCGTCGCGGGAGTTCTGCTGCATCCAGCGCAGGGTGGCCCGCCAGGCCGGATTGCCCCGCGGATTGTCGCCCTGGCCCGCGATCTGCGCTTCGTATCCCATCATCCCGACCAGCCGGAAGCCGGGACGCCCGACGATCTCGACGGCGAGCGCCCGGGCGGAGGCCGGGGTGTGCACCGGCGAGCGGAACACGCCGACGTGCCCGAGGACGGGCGCGAACCACGACGAGTCGAGCTCCAGGCAGAGACGGATCGCCTCCCGCTGCGACGGCGGCACGACCGCATCGATGAAGTCCAGGTGCGAGAGGGAGTCGGCCATCAGCGTCACCCGGGACGCGAGCTCAGGGGATGCGGCCAGGCGCGCGATGGCGGCACGGTCGGTCGTCGGGTAGCCCACCACCACATCCTCGATCGGTGGATGCTCCGCGTCGCCCTCCGCCAGCCACAGCGCTTCGCGGAGGGTGTACGCGAGCACGCCGGCGTATCCGGGCAGGGCGAGGACGGCATCCAGCACCGACCGCACCCGCACCGACTTGGAGGCGACGCGGATGGGCTTGGCGGTCCGGCTCGTCCCCGCCGCGCGCCGCAGCAGGTCGTGCGCGTTGTGGCGCAACGCCGGCAGGTGCAGCACGGCGAGCGGCGGGTCGAGCCGGGCCGTCGCCGCGGAGAGGGACGGCCAGAACACGTCCGGCGCGGTCCACGTGCGCTCCGCGGCAGCGGGAGGCGTCGAGAGGTCGAGGTCGGTCACTAGCGCACCGCTTTCACTCGGGCGACCGCGAGCGCCCCGGCGAACGCGAACACGGCGGACAGGACGAACAGGCCGGCGAAGCCTCCCAGGGCCGCGACGATCAGGGCGCCGAACAGGGGCGCGACGGCCTGCGGGACGGCGAGCGCGATGTTCATGATGCCGAGGTCCTTCCCCCGGCTCTCCGGATCGGGGAGCACCTGCGTGGCGAGCGCCTGATCCACGGAGAGGAAGCAGCCGTAGCCGATCCCGAGCAGAGCGGCAGCGACCATCGCCACGGACAGTTGCGGCACGAACGCCAGCAGCAGCGCCGCGACGCCCTGCACGGCGGAGGAGGCGAAGACGAACGCCTTGCGCCGGCCGAGGCGGTCGGAGAGCCGGCCGAGCACCAGCGACGCGATGATGACGAACACCATGTAGATGAGGATGAGGATGAGCAGGTCGTCGTCCGCGTTCGGGTCGCGCAGGCCGAACTCGAGGAAGTACAGCAGCAGGGTGGTGCCGAAGGCGTTGCCGAAGTTGACCAGGACCCGGCTGAGCAGCGTCCAGCCGAAGTCGGGATGCTCGCGCGGGCTGATCCAGAGGCCCTCGATCACGCCGCGGAACGACATCCGGTCGCGCAGCTCCGCGGGAAGCACCGCGTCGGGCAGGAACAGGAACGGCAGCAGGAAGACCAGGAGCACGACCGCCATCGCGGTGTAGCCGAGGAGGGCTCCGGCGACGACGTAGGTGACGAGCGCGACACCGAGGATGATGCCGATCGCCTGCGGGGCGCTGATCCAGCCGCTGACGTACCCGCGCTGGTCGACCGGCACTTGATCGCTGATCGTCGCGGTGAGGGCGGCCGTCAGCATGCAGAAGCCGGTCAGGGCGAGGCACCAGAAGACGCCGATCCCGACCAGGCTGGTCTGCAGGCCGAGCAGCACGAGCGAGGCGGCGAAGACGAGCGCGCCGGCCGCGATCCACGGTCGCCGCCGGCCGAACCGGCTCGTCGTCCGGTCCGAGAGCGCGCCGGTCAGCGGGTAGGCGATGATCGCGCAGACTCCCGAGATCCCGGAGATCACGCCGAAGGCCAGGACGTTCTCGACCCAGGCGGTCGTGTGCAGCTGCGCCTGCACCTGGTCGGGAAGGAGCTTCTGGACGGGCGCGAGCTGCGCCATCCACACCCCCAGCCAGGCGACGGCGAACGCGGCGATCCACCGGCCGGGGACCTTGCGGATCGGCTCGGCGAAGACCGGGGGCGTCGTGGTGTTCGTCATCGTGCACCTGCCTTCGTGGGGGTGGGAGTGGCGGTGGGGGCGGAGGTGGGAGTGGCCGTGGGTGTCGCGAGTGCGGCGAGGGCGTCGGCGGCGACATCCATCGTGGCGGCGGCCGCGGCGTCGTCGCGGGTGACCAGCCAGGCGATGGTGAGGCCGTCCGAGAAGGCGACGAGGATGCGGGCGACCTCGGCGAGGGGCCGCCTCCACTCGCTTCCGGTCAGCCGGGCGACCTCCTCGGCGGCCAGCGCGGCGACCTCGTGGTAGCGGGCGTACTGGCGACGCGCCAGCGACTCGAAGCCGGGTTCGCGCAAGGCCCACTGGGTCAGCTCGAACATCGCCTTCTCGCGGTCGGGATCCGAGCGCACGCCGTCGAGGTAGTGCTGCAGCCCCGCGCGGATCGCCTCGCGCATCCCGAGGGCCGACACATCGCCCGCGAGGGCCGGCGCGAAGTCGCGCTGCTCACTCTCGACGGCCGCCTCGATGAGTTCCGCCATCAGCGCGTCGCGCGAGGCGAAGACATAGTGGAAGCTCGCCAGCGGCATCCCGGCCTCGGCCACGATGCGCCGCGTGGTGGCGGCGGCGACCCCGTCGCGCGCGACGACCCGCAGGGCGGCCTGCACCAGTGCGGTACGGCGGTCTACGACCGGGATGCGCGTCATCCGGACTCCTGAGGTCTGCCGCGCACCGTCGCGCGGGAGAAAAGTGGGACACCTGACCCAGATCACAGTATGCCGCAAATACCGGCGATTCGTTTGACAGCGATAGCGGCTACCCCCTGGAATGGGGTGGAATGCGGGGATTTACGAGCGATGTGTCACCACCAGTCCGGCCACGGGGGTCGAGCGGACTGGTCTCCGTCGTATCCATCGCCGCCCTCGCCGCGGTGCTGCTCGGCGTCGCCGGACTGATCGCATCCCCGGTCCCGGCCTCCGCATCCCCGCACCCTTCCTCAGCCACCTCCTTCCGTCTCACCTCGACCGCAGCGGCCACCGCAGCATCCACCGCGACATCCACCGCAGCATCCACCGCAACATCCACCGACGCACCCTCGGTCGGCGCTCCCGCCGGCACGGCCACCCCCTCCGGCTCACCGACACCCACGCCCACTCCCACTCCCGTGCCGCCTACGATCGACCGGCTCCCGAGCCGTCTGGTGACATCGTTCCCGCTCGTCGTCTCGGGCACGGGGACGCCGGGCGACGTCATCGACGTCTCCGGCGGCTCATCGCCCGGTGCCGCGGAGAGCTGCCGCGCTCCCGTCGGGTCCGACCGCCGCTGGAGCTGCGACCTGCAGGCCCTGCCGGACGGGCCCGGTGTGCCGGTCCGAGCCGAGTCCTCGACGACGAGCACCTCCGCCGTCGGCCGAGTGGATGTGCTCGGCCCGCCGGTCATCGCCGGCGACGGCGTGACGGCGAGTGGCGGCGGTGTCCGCGGCACCGCGTACCCGAACGCCCGGGTGACGGTAACGGCTGACACCGGCGCCTCGTGCACCTTCCCGGCGGACTCCTCCGGCAACTGGGGATGCGTCCTCGGCGGCACTCTGCCGGACGGCCGGCACACGGTCACCGCGACGCAGCTGGCCGGATTCTCGTCGCAGCGCTCCGCCAGCAGCCCGCCCTCGGTCATCGACGTGGACCGCACCTCACCCGCCGCGCCCACCATCACCAGCCCCGCCGGCGGCACCTCCGCCCGAGTCGGTACAGCGGTCGCCTTCTCCGGCGGCGGCGAGACCGGCGACCACGTGACGCTGTACGCGACGTCCGCGCAGGGTTCGGTGGTCGTCTGCGCGGCCGACGTCGCGGCCGGCGCGTGGACCTGTCCGGGCACCCTGCCCGAGGGCCGCTACACGGTGTCGGCACTGCAGCGGGACGCGGCCGGCAACGTCAGCCCCGGCAGCAATGTGATCGCGTTCAGCGTCTCGCCCGCCGCCGGCGCCTCGGCTCCCTCGCCGACGCACACGCCCGGCCCCACCGCGACGGTGCCGCCGACGCCCACCCCGGCGGCTCCCGGTGCGGTGCCGCCGGCGGACCCGCCTCGCAGCACGAAGGGATGGATCGAGACGCCGTTCACGACGGCCTCCGCCCCGGTCGTCTCGGTGGCCGCACTGCCCGGGTGGATGCGCGCTCTCGGACTCGCCGTGGCGGCTCTCCTGCTCCTGGTGCTGCCTGCCCGGCTGCTGACCGCCGGGATCGCGCGGGGCCGTTCGAGCCGGACGGACGGCTCCGGTCATCGGCGTGCTTCTCTGTTCGGGCGCAACCGGCCGCGATCGGAGGTGTCGGATGCGTCGGCGCTGTTCGGAGGGTCGGCGCGGTCGGCGGTGTCAGCGGGGTCGGCGGAGTCAGCTGGGTCGGCGGGGTCGGCGGAGTCGGCGGGGAGCGCATCCATCGGGGGGACCTCGGCCTCGCTGGATCCCGCCGACCGACGGCCGCTCTGGCTCGGTCTCGCGGTGATGGCGGGCGCTGCGGTGCTGGTGACCCTGTCCACGCCGGTGTCCGACCCGGCCGCCTACCTCCGTGTGCTCCTCGCGGTGACGATCGCCGTCGCCGCGGTGAACGCGCTCTGGGTGCTCGCCGGTCGGGGGCTCGCCCCGCACCTCGGCCTTGCGGTGCCGCGCGTGACCGTGCGCCCGGGGATGCTCACCATCGTCGCGGTCGCCGCCCTCGGTTCGCGGCTGCTCGGCCTCTCCCCCGCGTTGCTCTTCGCGCTCGTCCTCGGGCTCGCGCTGGCACCCCACGCCGGACGGGTCCGCCGCGGGCGCATCGGCGCGGTGCAGGTCTCCGCCGTCGCAGCGCTCGGCGTGATCGCCTGGCTGACGGTCGGCCTGCTCCCCTCACCGACGGGAGCGCTCACCGCCTTCCTGGTGGAGACGGCGAACGCGCTGGCCATGGTCGCGATCGGCTCGGCGTCCATCCTGCTGCTTCCGCTCGGCGGGCTTCCCGGACGGGCGATCGCCCAGTGGTCGCGATGGCTGTGGGGCGGTCTGAGCGTGGTCGTCTACACGGTCCTGTTCGCGCTGCTGCTACCGGTCGCCTCCCTCGTCGAGAACGGGATCGGCATCCTCGTCGTCGTGGGGGTCGCCACCGGATTCGCGGCGGCGAGCCTCGTCGTGTGGCTGTGGCGGCGGTACGTCGCGCCGGCGCTCGACCGCCCGCTCCCGTAGCGGCGCATCGATGGGACGCGACACGTCGTCTCCGCATCACTGGGACGGCGTGTCTCGTCCCATCGATCCCGCTAGGGATGCGGCAGCGCGTCCACGTAGAACCAGTCGCGGCCCTCCCGCTGGAATCGCGAGACCTCGTGGATGCTGCCCCGCTCGGCCCCCCGGTAGTGCGCTACGAACTCGACCACACCCTCCCGGTCGAACGGGCCACCGCGCTCGGTCCGTTCGATGTCGAGCCGGTACCAGCGCAAACCGGGGTCGAGCTCCACGTCAACGGGCCGGGTGGAGGGGTGCCAGCTGCGGAGGAGGTAGTCCGCATCCCCGAGGGCGAAGGCACTGAACCGGGACCGCATCAGCCGCTCGGCGGTGGGCGCAGGCTCGCCGTGGTGGAGCGGGCCGCAGCAGGCGTCGTAGCTCTCGCCGCTGAGGCAGGGGCAGCGCGTGGTCACTGTCCGAGCCTAACCGGGCTCCCGATCCGTCGGAGCCCCAGTCGCCGGACGGGCAGCCCCGAACAGGAAGAGCCGGCCGGCACCCGCGTCGGGGGATCTCGGGCACCGGCCGGATCGGGGACACCTCACCAGAGGGTGTCTGCCGACAGTGTGCCGAACGTGTTTGAGGAACGACTTTGGATGACCTGAGCGTGTTCGCAGACGCGGCGCCCGATGCCGACGGTGTAGCGTTGCCTGCATGGAAGGTCTGCTCATCGGATTCATCTGGCTCGTCATCATCGTCGGCGGTTCGCTGGCCACTGCGGCCGTGATCCAGATGGTCAAGTCGCCCTACCGCGACCGCTAGAGCACCGGCGCAGCCTCCTCAGCTTCGCCGCCTCGCCCCCATAGCCCAATCGGTAGAGGCAGGCGACTTAAACTCGCCCGAGTGTGGGTTCGAGTCCCACTGGGGGTACCGAGATTCGTGACGAATGTGCTGTTTCGCGCTCCTCGTCTGGGGATCGCGTTCCTCGCCGGGACCATCCCGGCTGCGCGGGCGGCGCGTCAGGATCCGATCGACGACGTAACGCACGACGAATAGGGAGGTGCCCACGGCCAAGTACGGCCGTGGACACCTCCCTCGCTCGCGCCAGGCGGCGTGTCGCCGCATCCTCGCCTCCGTTTCCTGCAGACCGGTCAGAACCCGGGGAGGCGAGGAAACGGAGGACGCGATGCGCACGCCTCGATAAGGCCGGTTCGGGAGGCGACCGGGCCCGATGCGCCCGCGACCTCCTCCCTTTCCGGCTCAGGATGACGTGACCAGCGAGGCGCACCATCACTGCGAGATCCGCATCCCGATCGTCGTAGCGGCCGAGGCCGACATCGGCGTACGGCCGGACCCAGGCCGGCCTCGTCGTCGATGGCCGCGTGCGGGACGGGCAACCCTGCGACGTGGGCACCAGCTCACGCCGCGAAGTGCTCGTTGTTGCAGACGACACGCCGCAAGCGACTGCAACAACGAGCACCTCGGCAAAGGTGGCTCGGCGCGCAACGGAGGCGAGGCGGGCAAAGGTGACGCGGCCGGAACGGAGGCTCGGCCAGAACGGACACTCGGCAGGAACGGAGACCTCGCGGGAACCGAGGCGCGACGGGAACGCCGAAGGCCCGGTCCCTCAGGGACCGGGCCTTCGTACTGCGTCGCCGTGCGCTACTTCGCGGAGACCTCCGCCGGCTGCTTCACCGCAGTGGCCGCCTTGGTGCGAGCGGGAGCCTTCTTCGCCGGTGCCTCCGGAGCGGCCTCGATGGCCGGCTTCGGGCGGGCGGCGAACTCCTCGAAGTTCGCGCGCGGGTGCTGCACGGCCTCCAGCGACACGATGTCGCGGCTGAGCCAGAAGTTGTTCCACCAGCCCCACAGGACGCGCCACTTGCGCTCCCACGACGGCATCGCCAGGCCGTGGTAGCCGCGGTGGGCGAGCCAGCCGAGGACGCCCGTGATCGCGATCTTGCCGCTCTGCAGCACGCCGATGCCGACGCCGAGGCCGGCGACTGCGCCGAGGCTCTTGTGGTAGTACTGGCGCGGCAGCTCGCCGCGCAGCGATGCCACGAGGTTCTTCGCGAGAAGCTTGCCCTGACGCACGGCGTGCTGCGCGTTCGGCACGCAGTAGCCGCCGACGCCGGCACCGGTGAGATCCGGGACGGCCGACACGTCGCCGGCGCCCCATGCATCCTCGATGATCTCGTCGTCGGTTCCGACGCGCAGGTCGGCGCGCACGCGCAGCCGGCCGCGCTCCTCGATGGGGAGGTCGGTGTGGCGCACGATCGTCGGGTTCGCCATGACGCCGGCGGTCCAGACGATGAGGTCCGTCTCGAAGCTCTCACCGGTCGAGAGCTGGATGACACCGTCGACCGCGCTGGTGAGCTGCGTCTCGAGGTGGATCTCGGCCCCACGCTGTGCGAGGTTCTTGATCACCCAGTGGCTGGTCTTCAGGGACACCTCGGGCATGATCCGGCCCATGGCCTCGATCAGGTGGAAGTGCGTGTCCTCGAACGACAGCTCCGGGTAGCGCTTGAGCAGGCTGCTCGCGAAGGAGCGGAGCTCCGCGAAGATCTCGATGCCGGCGAAGCCTCCGCCGACGACGACGACGGTGAGCAACCGGTCCCGCTCCGGGCCCGCCGGGAGCCCCGCGGCCTTGTCGAAGTTGGTGAGGAGCTGGTCGCGGATGTACACGGCCTCCTCGATGTTCTTCAGCCCGACGGCCTGGTCGGCGACGCCCGGGATGGGGAACGTACGGGACACAGCGCCCGCGGTCACCACGACGATGTCGTACTCGAACTCGTACGCCTCGCCGATCGGCGGCTGGATGGTCGCCACCTTGCGGGCGTGGTCGACGTACGTGACCTTCGCCGTGATGATGTTCGTCGTCGTGAGGTGACGACGGTGCGCGACGACCGCGTGACGCGGCTCGATCGAGCCCGAGGCGACCTCTGGGAGGAACGGCTGGTACGTCATATACGGCAGCGGGTCGACCATGGTGACCTCGGCCTCGCCCGGGCGGAGCTGCTTCTCGAGCTTCCACGCGGTGTAGAAGCCGGCGTAGCCACCGCCGACGATCAGGATTTTGGGCACAGTGATGCGTCTCCTCAACACGAAAGTTTGGGCCTACTTTACTCCTTGCTGCGTGTTCGCCTGAAATGCTGCCACGCGCCGACGCCGCCGAGGGCGGAGAGGGCGAGAAAGCCGGCGATCAGGCCGAACGGCAGCCAGAAAGTGGTGAGGACGCTCCATTGCGGCCAGAAGAACCAGTTCCATGGTAGCGCGCGCTCGGGGCTCAGCTTCGCGGGCGCCGGTGCGGCCTGCGCACCTCCAGGCGACGGGACCGGCGTGGCGAGCGACTCCGCGCGGCGGTGGATGCGGATCCAGTCGCCGAGATCGCCCATCGGGTTCGCGGTGACATGCGGCACGTTCGCGGTCACCGCGGCCGCCGCATCCAGAAGCCCGTAGCCGTAGATGGGGCTGGGGACGGCCCCTCCCGCGGGCCGGGCGGTGCGGATGATCCGCTCGATCACATCCGCCGCCGTGAGCTCGGGATGCGCGGCGCGGACCAGCGCGACGGCGCCAGAGACGAGCGGTGCGGCACCGCTCGTCCCTGCCCACTGCACGTAGCCTCCACCCGGATTCGCGCCGACCAGCTGCTCGCTGGGCGCCGAGACGCCGATGGTGATGCCCTGGGCCGAGGCGTCGAAGCTCGCCTTGCCGGCCCGGTCCACGCCGGCGACGGTGAGAACGCCGGGAATCGTGGCCGGCGCCCCGACCTCGTTGGTGCCGCTCCCTCGGTTGCCCGCGGCCGCCACGATGACCACGTCGTGCGCGAACGCGTACTGGAACGCCTCATCCCAGCTGGTCGGCCAGTCGAGCGTGTTGCGCGTGAGGGACATGTTGATCACCCTCGCGCCGTTGTCGACCGACCAGTGGATCGCCTGCGCGATCTGGTCGTCGCTGTCGATCGGTCCCATCGCCTTGCCCAGCGCGACCGAAACGGTGAGGATGCCGGCCTCGGGCGCTGCTCCGATGACGCCGCTGGTCGGTCCGGTGCCACGGCCCGCGAGGAGGGAGGCCACCCACGTCCCATGGTTCGCGCTCTCGGCGTCCCCCAGAGGTTTCTGGCCCGTCGCGATGCCGACGCCGGAGACGTCCGTCCCGCCCACCACGGCGCCTGCGAGATCGGGAACGGAGCCGTCGACGCCCGTGTCGATGACGGCGACCTTCACGCCGGCGCCGCGGGTCGTGTGCCACGCCTGCGCGAAGCCGTAGTCGTTCAGCCAGTATTCGAGGTCGCGCACCTGGTCGGCGTGCGCGGCGGTGGCGGGGAGAAGCGTGGATGCGAGGGCCACCGCCACGACGGCGGCTGCCGTCGCAAAACGGTTCATCCGGTCCCCCACCGAGCGCTCCTAACCTGCGACGTCGATGCGGCACTCGCAGACGGCCGGCGACCAGCCGCCGCGGGCGAGGGCCAGGTCGCCGATCGGGTTGACGCCGGGTCCGGCGGCGAGCGCATGGGCGGCGAGGGCGTGCAGGCACTTCACGCGGGTCGGCATTCCACCGGCCGAGATGCCGGCGATCTCGTCCACGACGGCGATCGACTCCCGGTCGGCCAGGTACTGCTCGTGAGCCGTGCGGTACTGGGCGCTCAACTCGTCGTCACCGGCCAGGAGCTCGTTGTACTCGGCCATGACCTGGTCGGCCTCGAGGGCGGACATGGCCGCCGACGCCGCCGGATGCGTCAGGTAGTAGAACGTCGGGAACGGCGTCCCGTCGTCCAGCCGCGGCGCCGTCGACACCACGGTCGGGCGGCCGCAGACGCAGCGCGCGGCGACGCCGACGACATTGCGCGCCGAGCGGCCGAGCTGCTGCGACACGACGGCGATGTCGTCATCGGATACGGGTGCGAACGGTGGTCTGGTCATAGCGGGATGCGCCTCTTCGGCTTGCGTGCTGGCTTATTTCGTGGGGGCGGGCGTCGCCGCGGGAGTGGGGACCTGTCTCTTATACACATCTCCGAGCCCACGAGACACTCGCTAATCTGGGGGGGGGTGTTTTTTTTTGGGAGGGGGGGGGGGGGGGGGGGGGGGGGGGGGGGGGGGGGGGGGGGGGGGGGGGGG